>PXDM01000185.1 GCA_003565055.1 Paracoccaceae bacterium | reverse complement strand
GCGGCTTCGCCCACCTCGCCGACGTCATCGAAGGCGTCGATTTCATCAACGGCGTCAGGCCATCAAACCCAGATCGGGCCGCCGCATGACGATCCCAAAACACCAGATTTGACAATAACTCTACATCGTGTTGCGATCCCCAAAACTCTATAGATACTTGGTCTGGCTGTTCACTGGTCTATGCCAAACATCGCACAGGCCGAGGTTCAAGCCTGCGCTCAGACGGGTCCGCCTTTGACAAGCGCCTCAGCGGCGGTTCTGCACAGGGCCATGCGTTGACGCATGACGAAGCGGAACCTTGCCTGCGATCATTGGTGGTGCAGCGATAACACCCGCCCTCTGCCCCTCCCTGCGGGATTGCGGGGCGGGTGGGTGGGGGCAAGCCCGCTGGGAGGGGCAGAGGGCGGAGCGGCCATCAGTCACCCATGCAAGAAAAAAGGCCCCGCGTCAGACGGGGCCTTTCCAGTACGTAACAGATCAGCAGATCAGCTGCTGAATTCCGGATAGGCCTCCATGCCCATATCGGTCTTGTCGAGGCCAGTGACCTGATCCTCGTCACTGACGCGCACACCCATGACGACTTTCAGGATCAGCCAGACCACTAGGGAGGCTGCGAACATGAAGCCGAAGATCAGGGCGATCCCGATGAGCTGCGCACTCAGCACTGCGTCGGGGTTGGTCAGCACCACAGCCAGCGTGCCCCAGATCCCTGCGAAGCCGTGAACCGGGATGGCACCGACGACATCGTCGATTTTCAGCTTGTCGAGCATCGGCACAGTCAGCACGACGATCAAACCACCCACGGCGCCGATCAGGACAGCCATGCCGAGGCCAGGTGTCAGCGGCTCTGCCGTGATCGACACGAGGCCCGCCAGCGCGCCATTGAGCACCATGGTCAGGTCGGGCTTCTTGTAGAGGATCGTGGTCAGGATCAGCGCGGCCACGGCCCCGCCCGACGCTGCGAGATTGGTGTTCGCGAAGATCCGGCTGACATCGGCCACATCGGCAATCGTGCCCATGGCCAGCTGCGAGCCGCCGTTGAAGCCGAACCAGCCGAACCACAGGATGAACATCCCCAGCGTGGCCAGCGGCAGGTTGGAGCCCGGCATCACATTGATCTTGCCATCCTTGCCGTATTTGCCATAGCGCGATCCGACGACCAGAGCACCGGCCAGAGCAGCAGCAGCACCAGCGCCATGCACGATGGAGGAGCCTGCGAAATCCAGAAAGCCGATCTCGTCAAGGAAGCCTTCACCCCAGCTCCAGGAGGCCTGAATCGGGTAGATGATCCCGGTCAGGATGACCACGAAGACGAGGAACGGAAACAGCTTCACGCGTTCAGCGACAGCGCCCGAGACGATCGAGGCGGTCGCGGCGCAGAACATCAGCTGGAAGATGAAATCCGACCCGATCGAGGCATATTCGATGTCATCCACATCCTCGAGCGCCACACCGACAGGTTCAAGCACAGTCGGCGCGACGCCGCCCAGCCAGCCCTCGATGACCCAGTCGCCCAGCGGATACATCAGGTTGAAGCCGACGACGAAATAGGCGATCCCCGCCAGCGAGAAGAGCGCGACGTTCTTGGTGGCCTGCATGGCTGCGTTCTTGGAGCGCACGAGCCCGGTTTCCAGCATGCAGAAACCTGCGGCCATGAAGAACACCAGAAAGCCGCCGATCAGAAAGAGCAGCGAATTCAGGATAAAGACCATTTCGGTATTGAGCGCAGCCACGGCGTCAGGGGTTGCGTCTACGACCACCTCTGCCTCTTGCGCCAACCCCAGTGATGGCAGCGCTACCGTCAGGGCTGCAAGGGGAAGTATTTTCTTGAGTTGCATCAGCATTCGTCCTTCTTGAATTTGTCCTGCCATGAGTCTCAGAGCGCCTCGTCGCCGATTTCGCCTGTTCGCACGCGGGTCGCGGCGGCGAGATCGAGCACGAAAATCTTGCCATCGCCGATCTTGTCGGTGCGCGCGGTCTTTTGCAGCGTGTCCACCACCTGATCGGCCATCGCGTCCGAGACGCCGATTTCCAGCTTCAGCTTCGGCACGAAATTCACCGCATATTCCGCACCGCGATAAATCTCTGTGTGTCCGGATTGCGCGCCGAAGCCCTTGATCTCGGTGACCATCATCCCGCGCACCCCGATCGCTGTCAGGGCTTCGCGGACTTCCTCAAGTTTGAACGGTTTTATGGCCGCTATGATGTATTTCACAGGTCGTCCCCTTTCTTTTGAGCGAATGTCTCTTGGATCGCACGCGCTCATCAGGGCCATTGGGACGTCGAGGGACAACGTTTTGCGCGACTGCCGCGCGGGCCGCCTTGCCGAATTGGAAAAATATGTGCACAAAAATAAGTCAATGCACAATTTTTAGGCGATATGTGGATCGGGCGCGTCTCTCTTGCCACTACAAATTGTCGCGATGCGCATGGCTTTTTCGACCAGAGGATGCGAAGAGGACAGATAGGTTGCGCGACAGGAGCGCGGGTTGAGACGAGCAGTGTGCAGGGTGACGACATGAGCGGAACGGGTGGGTCCGGGCGCAAACTGGTGGCAGAGCGCCGCGCGACGAAGAAGTCCTCGTCGACTGCGGGTCAGAGCAAGGCCAGAACACAGCGCGCGCGCAAGCCTAAGGCGGCAAAGCCAGCGCGGGCGCACAAGGGGAATATCTTCGTGCGCTTGATCACTGGCTTCGTCACGCTGATCTGGCGTGTGGTCTGGGGCGTCACATGGCGTCTCGGGGCGACGCTGGCGGCGATCCTTTTGCTCGCGACCGGATATTACTACACGACCTTGCCGCCGCTCGACGAGATGCTGGACAACCGCGCGCGCGGCTCGGTGACGATGCTCGACGATACGGGTTCGGTCTTTGCCTGGCGCGGCGAAACTTTCGGTGGCGCGGTCACGACCGAGACCGTCTCGCCGCATCTCGTCAATGCCATCGTCGCGGTCGAGGACCGGCGCTTTTTCAGCCATCTCGGCATCAGCCCGCGCGGTATAGCCGGGGCGATCCGCTCCAACATTCAGGCCGGGCGCAGTGCGTTCTCGGGGGCCGGTGGCTCGACGATCACGCAGCAGGTGGCGAAACTGCTCTGCCTTGGCGTGCCCTTCGATACCGAAATCTGGCCATCAGAGGCCGCCTATGAAGAGGATTGCCGTCAAAGCACGCTCTGGCGCAAGATACAGGAAGTGCCCTTCGCCTTTGCCCTGGAAGCGAAATTCTCGAAAAACGAAATCCTGACCATCTACATGAACCGCGCCTTTCTCGGCGCGGGCGCGCGCGGGTTTGAGGCCGCGGCACAGCGCTATTTCGGGCGCAGTGCTGCGGATCTCGGCCCCTCCGAGGCGGCGATGCTCGCAGGTCTTTTGCCTGCACCCTCGCTGCTTGCCCCGACACGCAACTTGCTGCGCGCCCAGGCGCGGGCCAGTGTCGTGATCGGCTTGATGGCGGAGCAGGGCTATCTTTCGGAGCATGAAGTTGCCGAGGCGCGCACCTTCCCGGCGACATTGTCTCAGCAAGCGGAGGTCCAGCGCGGGATCCATTTCGCGGATTGGCTGATGCAATCGGGTCCCGGCTATCTCACGCGCCAGACGACCGAAGACGTGATCATGCGCACAACATTCACGCCGCAGATCCAGACGGCCATCGAAGAGGCGATAGATCATGTCTTCTCGACCCGCGTGCGCGAAGGCTCGCAGGCGGAAGTCGCTGTGGTGGTGATGTCGGCAGACGGAGCCGTGCGTGGCATGTCCGGCGGGCGCTCGCCCAGCGTTGGCGGGTTCAACCGCGCGACACAGGCGATGCGCCAGACCGGATCCGCCTTCAAGCCGTTCCTCTTCGCAGCAGCGCTCGAAAACGGGTTCGAACCGTTTGACATTGTCGAGGATGCGCCGCTCACGATCAATATCCCTGGCTCGGGTGCTTGGTCGCCGCGCAATTATGACAACCGTTTCCATGGCTTCGTCACGCTGACCGAAGCCTTGGCGCGCTCGCACAACACGCCCGCCGTGCGTATTTCCGAAGCCATGGGGCGCGCGCAGGTGCGCGAAGTGGCCAACAAGTTCGGGCTGCACAGTGACCTCGCCGAAGGCCCGGCACTGGCGCTCGGAGCGTCGGAAGCCAATCTTCTGGAAATGACCGCGGCCTATGCGGGGATCCTCAATGGGGGCAGCGCTGTGCAGCCCTACGGGATCGAGGAGCTTAGCCTGATGGGCGATCCGACACCGCTCTTCGGGGCGTCGAGCGGGATCGGGGAGCGGGTGATTTCCGAGAATTCCGCGCGGGTTCTGACATGGATGATGACTCGCGTCGTGGCCGAAGGCACTGGCACGCGGGCGCGGCTCGATGGCTGGCAGGTCGCAGGCAAGACGGGCACGACGCAAGCGGCGCGCGATGCGTGGTTCATTGGCTTCACCTCTGATTACGTCGCGGGCGTCTGGATGGGCTATGATGACAACTCGCCCCTGCAAGGCGTGACGGGTGGCGGGTTGCCTGCCGAGATCTGGCGCGAGACCATGGCGCGTGTGCATCGCGGCCTCTCGCCGCGCCCGCTGCCGATGACAGAGCCCGAACGCCCCGTCTTTGAGCCGCCTCAGCAAG
The DNA here is from genome assembly GCA_003565055.1 of Paracoccaceae bacterium. GTDB lineage: Bacteria > Pseudomonadota > Alphaproteobacteria > Rhodobacterales > Rhodobacteraceae > Roseinatronobacter. The sequence continues at coordinate 5,409 of PXDM01000185.1, read as the reverse complement.
ACAGCGCACCACCGCCGCCCGCGCAATCTCAGCCGCAGGCACAGGGCGAAGGGTCATCCTTCGATGACACGGTCCGGGGCATTCTTGGGTCCATCTTTGGCGGAAACTGAGCGTCACCTCATGATGCCGCAAGAGGCCCGCGCCACCCTCAGCCCGCAATTCGGCGAGCGACGCCCCTTGTGGTCGCTGCGCGGCTTTGTCACTGCACCGCGCTCAGTGGGTGGCTCAGCGCAATGCCCGCCCCTTGACGACGGCGTCCGGCCCGAAGCGCGCACGCAGCTTGTCCATGACACGCTCGGCCTCGGCGCGGCGTACGGCCTCCGGGTCGAGCAGGTCCGCCGCGAAACCGTCGCCCCCCTGCTCGGAGAGTTCGGAAATCCCGACCCCAAGCAGTCGAAACGGAGCCGATGACATTGCCTGTGCCAGAAGCGGGCGGGACTGCCGGTAGATCACATCCGCCAGATCAGTCGGCGCATGCAGAGACAGCCGCCGCGTCAGTATCCGATGATCCGCGCGTTTGAGCTTCAGCGTGACCACCCGCCCCGCGCGCCCCTTAGCCTTGGCACGCGCGGCAACCTGATCGGCCAGACGCCACAAATGCCCGTCGAGCAGGTCTTCGTCGTCAAGATCACCATCGAAGGTCGTCTCCTTGGAAATCGACTTCACGGCGCGGTCCGGCGCAACCCGGCGCGTGTCCTGCCCGCGCGCCAGATGCCAGAGCCGCGAGCCCATTGCGCCGAAGCGCGCGACAAGCGCGGCTTCCTCCCAGCGCAACAGATCGTCGATCCGGGCGATGCCCGCGCGCTCAAGCTGGCTGCGCAACGCCGCCCCCACCCCCCAGATCAGCCCCACAGGCTGGCCGCGCAGGAAGCTTTCGGTCGCGGCGCGGCTGATCACGGAAAATCCGCGCGGCTTGTCGAGATCCGAGGCGATCTTGGCGAGAAACTTGTTATGCGACAGCCCCACCGAGCCCGACAGGCGCAGCTCGCGCTCCATCCCTGCGACCAGCCGCGCGAGCATCACGGCGGGCGGCGCGCCATGCAGCCGGGCGGTCCCCGACAGGTCAAGAAATGCCTCATCGAGCGAGAGCGGTTCAATCGCAGGCGTCAGCGCCAGCATCATATCGCGGATTTCGCGCGAGGCGCGCGCATAGGCGTCGAACCGCGGCTTGACGATCACGGCTTCCGGGCAAAGCTTGAGCGCCTTGAACATCGGCATGGCCGAGCGCACCCCATGGATGCGCGCGATATAGCATGCCGTCGTCACCACCCCTCGCGCGCCGCCCCCCACGATCACGGGTTTGTCGCGCAGATCCGGGTTGTCGCGTTTTTCGACCGAGGCATAGAAAGCGTCGCAATCCATATGCGCGATGGAGAGTGTGAACAGCTCGGCATCCACCAGCACACGCGGAGAATGGCACGCCGGACAGCGCGCGGCGCGCTCAAACTGGGTCAGGCAATCGCGACAGAATCCGGGCATGGCGCAAGTGTAGCGCAGGTCACTGCAACTTGACCATCACCCTCACGGATGGGCGATCGCACAATCCATGGCACGGGCAGACAGGCGCAAACAGGCGCGCTCGGCCTCGGCCTGTGTCAGCCCGGCGAAAGACGCCTCGAACCGCCCGCTGGTCTGCCGGATCCGGCTGACCCCATTGGCCAGCGACGCAGCTTCCGCCATTTTCACTGCGATCACACCGCGCTCCGCAGCAGCGCGGGAATTGAACTGCCCCAGCGACACGCCCCACAGCCGCCCCCCGTCCGAGGTCGAGACACGCGTGACGACGCGGGGGGCCTCGGAGAGATGATCCTCCATGATCGTCGCGATGGCCCGGCGGTCATCGGATGGTGGACCGGGCTCAGGCAGGGTCTGCGTTGCACTGGTCAGGATGATACCGGATGGCCGCTCGGGTTCCACTGCTTCGCGCTTCTCCTGCGGCATGGCATCGAGATCCGCATTCAACGCGGTGCGGCTCTGTGCGTCATGCGCCACGTCCTCGTGATCGGCGTCCTGCGCTGCGAGCGCACCTGTAATCGTATCATTGGCACCGATCCAGACCGCGTCATCCGAGGGTCCCTGCAACTCTGCGATCACGGAGTCCGGCGCGGCACTGGTCGCAGCGGGCTCTGGCGCGTGCTCCGGCTCCGGCTCCGAATTCTGAGCGAGATCAGCCGTGTCCTGTGAAGCGACTGCGGCTACAGAGACAGGGACATTCAGGCTCTCCGGGCGCGGCTTCGGCAGAAGGCGCACCACCTCGGTGATCGTCTGCGGGACCGGCGCGCTTTCCGCTTCCGCCGGGCGATCCGGTTCGGACGCAGCGCGCATCTCATCGGGTGCACTCTGGTCGGGGATACTGTCGCGTTCGTCGATCTGCGCCAAAGCAAAGCCCGCATCAAGCGCCTCGGCGATCTGGCTCTCGACCGAGGGCGCAGCTTCCGGCTCCGGATCGGGCACAGGCTCAGCGCGCGCGACGTCTTCGCGCGCAGGCGGCGTGACGGGCAAACTCTCAAGCGCGGCCTGCTCGGCAACGGTCTCGGTCACAGCGGTCTCGACACTCTCGAGAACAGCGACCAAGAGCTCTTCCGGCGGCCCCTGTAGCGGGCGGGGCTCTGGTCGGGGGCTTCGACGCACGGCCATTTGCAGGCGGATCGTCTTGGCGGCGGCGCTTGCATCATCGTCCCCCCGCGCGGGCGTGCCGCTGCTGCTCGCCCCGCTGGACGGTCGCGCTTCCGCGACCGCAGTGCCGCCACGGCCCTGATAGGCAGGCGTGCGCGGCGCGCGGGTCGCAACACGGGTCGCCGCGCGGCTGAAGCCGATATCCATCAGTTCCGCAACCCGCGCATTCCGCTGGGCCGCCGATGTTCCGCCGAACATGGTCGTGATGATATGCTTGCCACCGCGCTGCGCCGAGGCCGTGAGATTGAACCCGGCCGCGCGCGTGTATCCGGTCTTGATCCCGTCTGCGCCGGAATAGGCATCGAGAAAACGGCGGTTGGTATTGGGCACGACGGCCACGCCTGCATTGTCGCTGCGGCGAGAGAACATGTTGAAATATTGCGGATAATCGAAATAGAGCTGTCGACCCAGGATGCTCATGTCGCGCGCGGTGGAAACATGACCGGTCTGCGTCAGGCCGTGCGGATTGCGAAAGGTGGTGTTCTGCATCCCCATCGCGCGCGCGGTCCGGGTCATACGTTCGGCAAAGGCCTCGACAGAGCCTGAAATCCCTTCGGCAATCACCACAGAGGCATCATTGGCCGACCGCAATGCGGCTGCGCGCAGAAGATAGCGCAGCGAAATCCGCTGACCCGGACGCAAGCCGAGGCAGACACAGGCTGTCCCGGCCGCGCGCTGGCTGACTGTGAATTGTGTATCGAGCGAGACCTCGCCATGCTTGACCGCCTCAAAGGCCACGTAGAGCGTCATCATTTTGGTCAGAGAGGCCGGGTGCAACCGGGTATCATGATTGCGCGCGAAGATGACTTCACCATTGCGCGCATCCATCACAAACGCAGCGAAGGGCGCGGCATGGATCGCACCTGCCGCGAATAACGCGACAACCGTGAACGCCAATGCATAAACATGGCGGAGCGCTCGCAAGAATTGCGCCTGCATACTGTGCCTCTGTCTTTGCCCGCGATTGTTTTTATGCGGGTCAACTGCTCAGATCAGATTAACACGATGCACGTTGCAAGAAAAGCATGAAATTACAGCGCTTTTGACATGTTTCTTAATGCATGACCCCGCATATATAGTGGCCCCACGCACCCCACAACACCAGATGCGCGCTGGATCAGCTTCCGTCAATCCAACCGATCAGGTCGGGCAAAAAGCCAAGATGTGCGATTTTGCGAAAGCGCGGATGGTGCTCCGGAGGCGTGGCGCGTTCGATGTCCCATTCGACCTCATGGGGCACATACACGCCCCAGCTGCCTGCCATGATGGGCGCGATCACATCCGAGCGCATGGAATTGCCGACCATGAGCGCCGCTTCCGGCCCTTCGCCATGGCGCGCGAAGATCGCGGCATAAACCGGCGCGGTCTTGTCCGAGACGATCTCGACCGCGTCGAACATCTCGCCAAGGCCCGATTGCGCGAGCTTGCGCTCCTGATCGAGAAGATCGCCCTTGGTGATCAACAGCAGACGATGTGCGGGGGCCAGCGCTTCGATCGTGTCGGCGGCGTGCGGCAAGAGCTCGATCGGGTGGCGCAACATCTCCTGCCCGGCGGCGAGCAACTCCGAGATCACGCAGGCGGGGACGCGTTCTTCGGTCACCTCGATGGCCGTCTCGATCATCGACAGCACAAAGCCCTTCACGCCGAAACCGTATTGGCCGATATTGCGCCGCTCGGCCTCCAGCAGACGGGCCATCAATGTCGCTTGATCCGTGTAATCGGCGAGCAAGTCCGCGAAATGCGCCTGCGTCATGCGGAAAAAGCGCTCATTGTGCCAAAGCGTATCATCGGCGTCGAAACCGATGGTGGTGATACGGGACATGGGCCAGACCTGTCGGGTAAGGGGCTTTTCAGTTTAACATGATACGCTATATTGCCTGCAGACCCGTCTTTCCAGTCATTGAAGGTTCCGATGATCCGCAACACGACGCCTACCGCGATGTCTGACAAGGACCCCAAAGGCCCCGAAAATGACGGTGCCGTTGTCACCAAGACGCGCACCCGAACGCAGCGCCCGCCGATGTACAAGGTGATGCTGCTGAATGACGACTATACGCCGATGGAATTCGTGGTGCATGTGCTGGAGCGGTTTTTCGGCATGTCGCATGCGATGGCCTTCGACATCATGCTGACCGTGCACAAGAAAGGGCTGGCCGTGGTCGGTGTGTTCTCTTATGAGGTGGCGGAAACCAAGGTCGCGCAAGTGATGGATTTCGCGCGGCGTCATCAACATCCGCTGCAATGCACGCTGGAAAAGGAATAAGGGCCGCCGCGCGTCCCATGACCCCCACCTCCGAGATATTTCATGACCCTGCCCCGCGGGGGGCGCGTCTGGCACTCGCGCTGGCAGAGGCATTGCCGCTGCCCGAGGCCACGCTGGCCGTCTATCGCCCGCGCGCAGGCGAGGATTTCGGCCTGCTCCCGCGCGGGTCAGTGCAGATGGTTCAGAGCTTCAAGCCGGACCATGATGCATTGGCGCAAGCTGGCTGGTCGGTATCTGTTGCGCCTGCCCCGGCCCCGGCGGCGCTGATCTGCCTGCCGCGCGCGAAAGCCGAAGCCTTTGCGCTGATCGCCGAAGCTGTGGCGCAGGGCGCGCGGTTGGTGATGGTGGACGGGCAGAAAACCGATGGCGTCGAGGCCGTTCTCAAGGCCGTCCGCGCCCGCGTGCCGGTGTCCGAGGTGATCTCCAAGGCACATGGCAAGCTCTTCTGGTTCGCCCCCGAAGCCGCTGAT
>PXDM01000304.1 GCA_003565055.1 Paracoccaceae bacterium | reverse complement strand
GACCGCGCGCGCTCGATGAAGCCCAGATATTGCTCAGCCAGATGCAGCACGGAAATCCGCCGCAGATCGACCTTCTGGGTGCGCGAGAGGGTCAGCAACAGATCGAGCGGGCCTTCGAACCCGTCCACATCGACAATCAGCGCCTCGGCCTCGCGCCGGGCGATGATGCTGTCTTGCGCGTCCCATTCTTCCGACATTCAAGCGCCCTATCCCTGCGCGCAAAGCATAGCCGCCAAGCGCGGGGGCTGTCTACATCCGCTCCCAGTCGCGCAGCCGCGCGACATAGCGCGCGAGCGTGTCGATCTCGAGATTGATGCGGTCGCCGAGCTTGGTATCGCCCCAATTCGTCACTGTCTTGGTATGCGGGATCAGGTTCACGCCGAATTCTGCCCCCTCGACCTCATTGACGGTCAGCGAGGTGCCATTGAGCGCAACCGAACCCTTGGGCGCGATGAATCCCGCCAGCGCCTCGGGCGCGCGAAACCGCAGCCGCGTGCTGTCACCCTCATCGCGCAAGCCTACGACTTCAGCCACCCCATCAACATGGCCCGAGACGATATGCCCGCCCATCTCATCGCCGAGCCGGAGCGCGCGCTCGAGATTGACGCGCCGCCCAACATGCCAGTCGCCGAGATTGGTCTTGGCGACAGTCTCGGCGGAGACCTGCACCTCATACCAATCCGGCCCAAGCGCCACGACGGTCAGGCAGACCCCGTCGGACGCAATCGACGCGCCGAGATCAATTCCGCCTGTGTCATAGCGCGTGGCGATCCGTGCGCGCAGATCGCCCTCCTGCGTCAAAGCGCGGATTTCGCCGATATCGGTGATGATGCCTGTGAACATATTCGCCCTCAATTTCCCTTTTCTATGCAGCTAACGCCCCTGCAGGAACTTGGCAAGCGCGCCACAGTCTTGCCCGTTTTCTTGTGTATAACTCTATCAGAGGACCACGATTGTGTTTACCTTTCGTGGTAAGAGCAGTGCTATTCTGCGGGAATGGCCAAACAAGAGGCGCAAAATGCGCGATGCGATGGAAAACAGACGCTTCCTGTTTCTGCAGGGGCCGCATGGGTGGTTTTTCAACCGCCTCGCACGGGGGCTGCGCGCCGCCGGGGCTGAAATCTGGCGCGTCGGCTTCAATCAGGGCGATGCGCTCTTCTGGCGCGACAAAGCGCGCTACATTCCCTTTACGGACGGCCTTGAGGATTGGCCAGAGCGGTTTCGCGCTCTGGTTGAGGAACATGCAATCACCGATATCGCGCTTTATGGTGATGTGCGCCCGGTCCATGCCCGCGCCATCGAAATCGCGCGCGAGTTGGGCCTGACCATCCATGTCTTCGAGGAAGGCTATCTGCGCCCCTATTGGGTCACCTATGAGCGCGATGGATCAAACGGGCATTCGCGGCTGATGCAGCTCGACCTGCCAGAGATGCGCCGCGCGCTGGAGAAATACGATCTCGAACTGCCCGACCCGCCCGCGCATTGGGGCGATATGCGCCAGCATATTTTCTATGGGGCCGTCTATCATTTCTGCGTCATGGCGCTGAACTGGCGCTATCGCAATTTCCGCCCCCATCGCGACCTGACTGTGGGGCAGGAATTCAAGCTCTATCTCAAGCGGCTCTGGCTCATGCCACTGCATTCGCTTGAGCGCCAGATCGCGACCTGGCGGGTGCGCAATGGCGGCTTTCCCTATCATCTGGTGCTCTTGCAGCTCGATCACGATTCGAGTTTCCGTGCGCATAGCCCGTTCAAATCGCAAACAGAATTTCTGATGCAGGTCTTTGACGGCTTCGCCAAGGGCGCGCCGCGTCACCATCATCTGGTGATCAAGGCGCATCCGCTCGAAGACGGGCGCGCACCGATCCGCACAACGATCCGCGCCTTGATCCGCGCGCATGAACTGGAAGGGCGTGTGCATTTTCTGCGCGGCGGCAAACTCGCGCGGTTACTCAATCACGCGCGTTCAGCGGTCACCGTCAATTCCACCGCCGCGCAGCAAGTGCTCTGGCGCGGCATGCCCCTGCGCATTTTCGGACGCGCGGTCTATGACAAGCCCGAATTCGTCTCGTCCCAGCCCATCGACAGATTTTTCGCCAAACCCAGCCGCCCCGATGCCCGCGCCTATCGTGATTATCGCCATTTCCTGCTGGAAACCTCGCAGATTCCGGGCGGCTATTATTCGATGGGCGGGCGCCGCCAACTTATGCGGCATCTCGTCGATCTGATGCTTGCCCCCGACGATCCCTACACCGCCCTGATCCGTGGAGACGCGGCACCAAGGCAACAGTTGCGCATGGTGCGCTAGACCCTAACCCCATTCAGCCCTTGGCCTTTTCGCCTTCTGGCTGTATGATAACGAAAAAATAGAGGCACGCCCTTTAACAGGAGCCCGAGCAGTGTTTACGACCACCCTTTCCATGGGCCGCCGCGCGGCCCTGATCTTGGCTGTTGGCGCATTGGCAGCTTGCGCCGTGTCCCGCGACGGCCCCACGAAACGCGAAATCTTCGAGGGCTCTGTGATGCGCTCGGGCGACGCGCATGTCGTGCTCGTCAACAAGCGCGTCAGTCACGCCGCCAACCGTCCCGAATCCCTTGGCTTCAGCCATGCGCTGCGCTCGGGCGCACTGATCGGCACGGATACGATCCGGCCCGGCGATGTCATCCGTCTGAATGTCTATGAAAACGTCCCCGAGGGGCTGCTCGCGCCGGCCTCATCGAACAACGCGCTCGTCGAGGAATTGCAGGTCGATGACGCCGGGTTCATCTTCGTGCCCTATGCCGGCCGCATCCGCGCCGCCGGGAATACACCGGACGGGTTGCGCCGTATCCTGACCCGCTCGCTTGATGAGCAGACCCCTGATCCGCAGGTGGTCGTGTCGCGAGAGCTAGGCGACGGCGCGACTATTTCCGTGACAGGTGGTGTCAACGCACAGGGCGTTTATCCGCTGGATCGTTCCACGAACCGGCTGAGTTCCATGGTCGCAACCGCAGGCGGCATTGCCATCCCGCTGGAGACCGCGCAGGTTATGGTCACGCGCGGCAATCGTCAGGACAAGGCGTGGCTTCAGGACATTTTCTCCAACCCATCGCTCGACATTGCGATGCGCCCCGGTGACCGCATTCTTGTGCGCGAAGACCAGCGCGCTTTTTCGGTGCTGGGCTCCACAGGCACCCCGAGCCGCATGACGTTCGAGACCCGCGAGATCTCGGCGATCGACGCGCTGGCCATGGTCGGCGGGCTTGATCCACTGCGGGCCGATCCGACAGGTGTGTTCATTTTTCGCGATGAAGTGCCTGAAGTTGCGACCGAAATTCTCGGGATTGGCCAGTTCGTGACTGATGTGCGCTTCGTCTATGTGCTCGATCTCACGGCACCGACTGGCATGTTCAACGCTCGCGACTTCAAGATTCGCGACGGTGACACGATCTTCGTGACCGAAGCCGCATCAAGCCGTTGGTCGCGCCAGATCGCGTCACTTACCGGCAATCTCTCGGCAGCAACGGCGTTGCGTACGCTCACGCGCGGCAGTGACTGAGCCGCGCAGAGGTCCGGTCCACGCATATAACGGCGGGTTTCTTGGCCTTGGCGCGCAAGCCCGCCGCATTCGCCGCATCATGGATTTGAGCGGTCTGCCACTGCGCACAGGTTGGCCCGGCGAAACCGGCCGGGTCGCTGTCTGGGGCCATAGCGCTGTTTCGCGGCGCGGTGAGTGGGTCGCGCGCAAAAGCGGCGCGGGGCTGATCCGGATCGAGGACGCCTTTTTGCGCTCGCTTTTTCCCGGTCGTGCTGGTGAGCCGCCACTTGGCCTGCTGATCGACCATTCGGGCGTCCATTACGACCCTTCCCGCGCCTCGGATCTTGAGACGCTGCTTGCGACACATCCGTTCGATGATCACGCGCTGATCGAGGCGGCGCATCTTGGGATGGCACGCCTCAAAGACGGGCAGTTCTGCAAATATGCAGGCTTTGACCCTGATCTTGCCGCACCAGCACCCGGCTATGTGCTGGTCGTCGATCAGGTGCGCGGGGATGCCTCGCTGCGCCATGGCGGGCTCGATGGGCCATTGTCAGAGCATCTTTTTCACGACATGCTGGTTCAAGCGCAGCTCGATTTTCCCGGTGCGCGCATCGTCATCCGCACCCATCCCGAGAGCATTGACGGTCACCGCGCGGGGCATTTCTCGCAAGCCGATGTGACCGGGCCGCATATCACGCTTTGCACCGCCCCGAGCTCGCCCTGGGAGCTGTTGGAAGGCGCGATCGCTGTCTACACTGTGTCTTCGCAACTCGGGTTTGAAGCGATTTTCGCAGGCCACCGCCCGCGGGTCTGGGGGCTGCCCTTCTATGCCGGATGGGGGCTGACCGAGGATCAGACCCTGCATCCGCGCCGCCACCGCAAGCTGACCCGCGCACAGCTTTTCGCCGGTGCGATGCTGCTCTACCCGCAATGGTACGATCCTTGCCGCGACGCGCTCTGCCGCTTCGATGAGGCGCTTGATCATCTTGAGGCCCTGCGGCGCGCCTGGCGCGAAGATCGCAAAGGCTATGCGGCGCTCAACATGCGGCTTTGGAAACGCCCCCATCTGCAGGCGTTTTTCGGGCGCTGGCAACGGCTGCGCTTCACCAACACGCCTGACCCTGCGCGCGTCAATCTCGTCTGGGGCAGCGCGCCTGCGCCTGAGGATGTGCAAATCCGCCGCGTCGAGGATGGTTTTCTGCGCTCCAGGGGGCTCGGCGCGGCGCTGACCCCACCCTTGTCCCTGATCACGGATGATCTCGGCCTCTATTTCGATCCGCAGAAGCCGTCGCGGCTGGAGGCTCTGATTGCAGCCCCCCCGCCGCCCGGTGCGCAAGCCCGCGCCGCGCGTTTGCGGCAGATGATCCGCGACGCGGGGCTGAGCAAATACAATCTCGGCGGCGATCTGCCTGATTTGCCACCGGGGCACCGCATCCTTGTGCCCGGTCAGGTCGAAGACGATGCCTCAATCTGCCTGGGCACCAGCAGGGTGCGCACCAATCTCGCGCTTTTGCAGGAATGCCGCGCGCAAAATCCCGAGGCGGTGATCCTTTACAAACCGCATCCCGATGTCGAAGCCGGTCTGCGCCCCGGCGCGATTCCTGAGCCGGACGCGCTGCGCTACGCGGATCAGGTTTTGCCCAGCACCGATGCCGCGCAGCTTCTGGCGCATGTGCAGGAGGTCTGGACCATGACCTCGACCCTGGGCTTCGAAGCGCTCCTGCGCGATGTGCCAGTCACCACGCTCGGCGCGCCCTTCTACGCGGGTTGGGGGTTGACCCGCGACTTGGGCGATATCCCCGCGCGCCGCCATGCGCGCCCCAGTCTCGACGCGTTCATCCATGCGGCCCTGATCGCCTATCCGCGCTACCGCGATCCGGTCTCGGGTCTGCCCTGCCCGGCAGAAATCGCGGCCCTGCGCCTGTCGCAAGGCCACACTCCCAAACCGCCGCTTCTGCGCGCGCTGGCGAAATTGCAGGGGGCCTTTGCGGCCTACCCGCAGATCTGGCGGCGTTAAGCCGGTTCAGTCATTGACCAGACGGCTGACCACAATCGTGACTTCGGGCCGCTTGCCGATCTCTTCCATCACGACCTGCCGCACGATCCGGCGCATCCCGTCATTGAGCTTGTCGTCATTCGCCATAACCTTATGCCCGGCGCGGGAGATGAAATCCTCCAGCTCGGCTTCGATGATCTCGTTGAGCATCTCGCCGCCACGCCCTTCGGGTTTCAGACCCGCGATTTCGGCCCAGGGCGCGCCGAGCGCCTCGTTTTCTTCATCTAGGATCAGGGTGACGAAGACATGCCCGCCAAGCGCCATGCGGATCCGGTCGCGGATGATCCCGTCCATCGCCCCGATCAGGCGCGATCCGTCGAGATAGGTGCGGCCCGTCTCGATCTCATCCACCAGAACCGGCACATCGCCGGTCAGATCGCAGATCGAGCCGTTCGGCACGACCAGCGACCGATACCCTGCTGCGATTGCGAGCTTGGCATGTTCGCGCAGCATACGGTGTTCACCATGCATCGGGATCACCATCTGCGGCGCGATCAGCTTATGCATCTCTTCAAGATCGGGCCGGTTCGCATGGCCCGAGACGTGATAGCGCCGCTCGGAATTGTCGAGCACATCGACGCCCATTTCCGAGAGCGCATTGACCACCCGACCCACATCGCGCTCATTGCCCGGAATGGTCATCGAGGAAAACAGGAAGGTGTCGCCTTCCTTCATGCTCATGCCCATATAATTGCCCCGCGCCAACTGCGCCGAGGCCGCGCGGCGCTCGCCCTGACTGCCTGTCACGATCAGAAGCAGGTTCTCGCGCGGCACATCCTTGGCCGCTTCCGGGCTGATCGTGGGCGGCATGTCCTTGAGGATACCTGCCTCGGTCGCCGTCTGCGTCATGCGCAGCATCGCGCGGCCCATCAGGCAGACCGAACGCCCGGCCTCCTGCGCCGCGACTGCAAGCGTCTTGAGCCGCGCGACATTGGAGGCGAAAGTGGTTGCCACGACCATCCCCTTGGCGTCGCGCATCAACTGGGTGATGGGCTCGATCAGGGTCATCTCGGAACGCCCCGGATTGAGGTTCATGACATTGGTGCTGTCACACAAAAGCGCCTTGACGCTGGTCTTGCCGATCTGCGCCAGAAGCGCGGGGTCATGCGGCTCGCCCACGCCCGGCGTCCGGTCGGTCTTGAAATCCCCTGAATGCACGATGCGCCCGGCAGGCGTGTCGATGATCAGCCCGGAGGCTTCGGGCAGCGAATGCGCGACGGGGAAGAATTGCACGCGGAACGGCCCGAGCTCGACCGCATCGGGCACTTTGCCAACCACCTTGACCTGAGCGGGCTCCTGCCCGGCATCCTGCATCTTGTGTTGCGCGATACGGGCCGTGAAATCGCGCGCATAGACCGGCACGCGCAGCTTGTCCCAAAGCTGGCCAATCGCGCCGACATGGTCTTCATGCGCATGGGTGATGATGATCGCTTCGAGCTGGTCGCGGCGTTTCTCCAGCCAAGTAATGTCGGGCAGGATCAGGTCCACCCCCGGCGAGCCATCCATATCCGGAAAGGTCACGCCCAGATCCACAAGGATCAGCCGCTCCCGCCCCTTGGGGCCATAGCCAAAGACATAGGCATTCATGCCCACTTCGCCGGCCCCGCCCAGCGGCAGATAGATCAGCCTGTCCTTGCTCATACTCATTCCTCGGTTCTGTTGCGCTTGTTATAATCGTAAATCACGCGAAGGCCATGCAATGTCAGATCATCCTCGACCCTGTCAAACAGGTTCTCGGCCTGCGCGAACAGTGGCGCAAGCCCGCCAGTCCCGATGACGGTCATCGGGCGGCCATATTCCTGCTTGATGCGCGATGTGATGCCTTCGACCAGCCCGATATAGCCCCAGAAGACCCCGGACTGGATGCATTCGACCGTATTGGTGCCAATGACCTTCTCGGGCAGGCTGATATCGACATGCGGCAGTGCCGCCGCGCCCTGATGCAGCGCTTGCAGCGAGAGATTGACGCCGGGCGCGATCACGCCGCCGATATAGGCTCCGTCCGGCCCCACCACATCGAAATTCGTGGCTGTGCCGAAATCGACCACCACCACGTCGCCGCCATGGCGCGCAAAGGCCCCCGCCGCATTGGCCAGCCGGTCGGAGCCGGGCTTGACGCCCTCCTGCACGCGCGGGGGCACCGGGAGCAGGCAATCGGGCTTGCCCACGACCAGCGGGCGGCAGTGGAAATAACGGTCGCACAGCACACGAAGGTTGAACACCACGCGCGGCACGGTCGAGGAAATGATCACATCCTTGATGTCGGCATAAAGCCCCGTCAGGCTCATCAGGCTGGTCAGCCAGACGAAGTACTGATCCGCCGTGCGTGTCACATCGGTCGAGGTGCGCCAGGTCGCAGCGATTTCGGTCTCATCCCAGACCGAGAAAACCGTATTCGTGTTGCCGCAATCAATGGTCAGGAGCATCCTGCAAATCCACTCTCAGGAAAAATAAACATCCGCTGCCGGGATGACGCGCAGCCCTTGCGACATGCGCAATTGCAGCGCACCGGACGGGTCGATCCCTTCGAATACGCCCTCCAATGTCTCGGTCACAGTCCGCGCCGTGATCGCCTGCCCAAGCCGCGCGGCCCGCGCGACCCAGGCCTCCCGGATCGGGGCGAAGCCATGGGCGGCGAGCCGTTCCTCCCAGTCATGGAAGGCGGGTGCAAGCAGGCCGAGGAAATCTTCGGGGCTGAGGCTCAGACCCAGCTCACCCATGAGGCTGACAGGGGCAAAGCCCGTCGTGTCGGCGGGCGGGCAGCCACGCAGATTGACCCCGATGCCGATGATCAACTGGCCGACCAGCGCCCCATGCCCATGGCTTTCGAGCAAAATCCCCGCGAGCTTGCCGCCATGCAGGAGCACATCATTGGGCCATTTCAGCGCAAAAGCGTCGGGCCGGGCGGTGGCGGCAATGAGCGCATCATGCAGCGCGAGCGCCGCGACGAAGGAATAGAGCGCCACGTCATGCGGCGGCCCCAGCGGTCGTGTCACATAGCTGGCCGCGAAATTGCCCTCGGGGTCGTGCCAGTCGCGCCCGCGCCGCCCGCGCCCTTTGGTCTGGCGCAGCGCCAGAATCCAGGCAGGACCGGGAAGGGTCGCGGCGATGCGTGCGGCTTCGGCATTGGTGCTGTCGATCTCGGGCAGCACGATCCGCCCGACCGACGCGGGCCAGTTACTTGACAAGAGCCGCCGCCGCCAATTCCGCAACGCCCTCGATCCCGAAGAGGTTGATCACCCCCAGCACCATGATCGCCGCAGAGGCCACCAAAAGCCCCGATTGCACTGGCGCGCGCACCTGATCCAGCGGCTCGATCTCATCGCCGAAATACATGTAATAGACGATGCGCAGATAGTAGAACGCCCCGATCACCGAAGCGATCACGCCTGCCACCGCGAGCCATGTCAGGCCAGCATCGACAGCCGCCCAGAGCACATAGAACTTGCCGAAGAAGCCCACCAGCGGCGGCACCCCCGCGAGGCTGAACATCAGCACCAGAAGCGCCAATGCGCGCAGCGGCTCAGCTTTGGAATACTGGCGCAGATCCAGAATATCGAGCACCGGCTTGCCGTCACGCTCCATCATCAGGATGAAGGCGAAAACGCCGATATTCATGGTCACATAGATCGCCATATAGATCAGCATGCCCTGCACGCCTTGCGCCGTGCCAGCGGCGAGCCCGACCAGCGCGAAGCCCATATGGCTGATCGAGGAATAAGCCATCAGCCGCTTGATATTGCGCTGCCCGATGGCCGCAATCGCGCCCAGGAACATCGAGGCGGCTGCGAGGAACGCGATGATCTGCGACCAGTCGCCAGGAACAACACCGAAAGCCTCGTGCACCAGACGCGCGATCAGCGCCATGGCCGCGACCTTGGGGGCAGTGGCGAAAAAGGCCGTGACCGGGGTCGGCGCGCCCTCATAGACGTCCGGCGTCCACATGTGGAAGGGCACGGCCGATACCTTGAAGGCCAGCCCAGCGAGCATGAAGGCGAGCCCCATCAAGAGCCCCAGCGACATACCGTCTTCGGAGATTGTCGTGATGATGCCGCTGAACAGCGTCGTACCCGCATAGCCATAGGTCAGCGAAGCGCCATAGAGCAAGAGACCCGAGGCCAGCGCGCCGAGGATATAGTATTTCAACCCGGCCTCGGTCGAGCGCGCAGAATCGCGGTTCATGGTCGCGACGACATAAAGCGCGAGCGATTGCAACTCGAGCCCCATATAAAGCAGGATCAGATCGCCGCTGGAGACCATGAGCATCATGCCCACGACCGCGAGCGAAATTAGGATCGGATATTCAAACCGCAGCAAGCCGCGCGAGGTGAGATAGCCCTGCCCCATGACCATCACGACAGCCGCCGAGATCAGGATGATCATCTTGGAGAAATGCGCGAAGGCATCGGCCAGATACATGCCGTTGAAGGCAACCT
>PXDM01000383.1 GCA_003565055.1 Paracoccaceae bacterium | reverse complement strand
GAGACGCTCGCCATCGTCGACCGCGCCTATATCCTGCATGATGGCACAGTGCTGATGCAGGGCACGCCCGAAGAAGTTGTCGCCAATGCCGATGTGCGGCGCGTCTATCTCGGCGCTGATTTCCGCCTCGACTGAGCCACGCCGCTCAGTGGAAGCCAGCTTGCACGGAAAGGATTGACAGCGCCCTGCAATCCGGTGCCAAATACGTGAAACAACGATCCTCACCCCTATCGAGACCACATGAGCGATGGGCGGTAATTAACAGAAAAATAGAGGAAAGTTGTAATGACGGCATTTCGATGCGCCGGAGCTGATGGCGCGTCACCCACAGCGAGGAGATACTCATGCGCTACCAGATAAGCGGCAAACAGATCGATATCGGAGAAGCGTTGCAAACTCATGTGAAAGCCGAATTCGGCGAGCTGGTGGAGAAATACCAGCAGCGCCCGACCGAAGCCGTCGTCATTTTCTCGCGCGATGCACATACGCTGGTCTGCGAGGCGACGCTGCATCTCTCGACGGGCATGACCGCAGCGGCGCGCGCGCAGGCCGGGGAGATCTATGCCGCGTTCGAATCCTGCCGCGAGAAGCTCGACAAGCAGTTGCGACGCTACAAGCGGCGTCTGAAAGACCACCATCGCGAGCGCCCCAATCCGGTGGAATATGCCGAGGCTTCGTATAATATTCTGGCATCCGATCAGGACGAAGTGCCGGACGAGCCAGAGTCGCTGCAGCCGATGATCATCGCAGAGATGGAGACCCGAATCCCGTCCTTTTCAGCCGGTGAGGCCGTGATGCAGATGGAATTGGCCCATGCGCCGGTGCTGGTTTTCCGCAATGAGCGCCATGGCGGGTTGAATGTGGTCTATCGACGTGATGACGGTAATATTGGCTGGATTGACCCGCAGTAAATCTATCATTAAACAACGCGGCTTAACCTTCTCATCGACGCATGGTCAGTGTCACGTGACAGGAGATCGACGCAATGGAAATGGGTACGCTTCTGAATGCGAAGGCGGTTCGCTTTATTTCATCCGCGACCAGCAAGAAGCGCTTGTTCCAGACTGTCGGTGAAGCCGCGAAAACTGTCTACGGGCTGGACGCGGAAACCGTGATCAGTGCCCTGCAGGAGCGTGAGAGCCTTGGCCCAACAGGTGTGGGCCATGGCGTCGCAGTGCCCCATGCGCGTCTCGATGGTATCAGCGACGTGCTTGGGGTTTTCTTTCGCCTCGAAAAACCGCTCGATTACGGCTCGGTCGACAAAGCGCCTGTCGATCTGGTCTTTGCACTTTTTGCGCCCCGCGATGCCGGGGTCGAACATCTCAAGGCGTTGGCCTTCATCTCCCGCACCCTGCGCAACCGGCATATCTGCGAGAAACTGCGCGCGAATGACGACCCCGCCAAGCTCTTCGCGATTCTGTCGAGCGGTGAGGCCAGCAAGGCCGCGTGAGGCGCGGCCCCGTTTTTCAAGCGCCCTGCTCGTCTGACCAGTCGCCAAAGCCCAGACGCTCATAGTCGATCCCATAGGCCGCACGGCAGGCCGCCTCTACGCCCGCGTCATAAATCCGCGCCAGATCGAGCGGGCCGCTCCGTGGCGTCGGCACGAATGCGGGCAGGTCGCGACCGAGGTCTCGGCCAAGGCGCGGCAGATCCTCGGCCAGCGTCCCCTCGCGCAGCAGATGATGCAGCGGGCATTGCGTGGTGATCGCCTCGATCAGCCGCGACTGGCTCGCCCAGACGGGCCGGGTCGGCAACGCGGTCTGGCCATTCAGATTGGCCTTCACGAATTGCAGAAAGCCCAAAAACAACTGCCGATGCGTCTGCGCATCCAGCGCGCGCAGCGCGGCGCGCTCGGTCGGCACGCTCAGCCCATGCACGCGCTCGATGAAGCGGCGCACATTCTCGCGACTCCCAAGCGCGACCTGTCCCACGAAGATCTCATGCGCGCGCGCGAGCGGATGACGCAGCACCGTGAAGGCCACGCGCCGGGCATGGCTGCGCTGCCAGTCGCGCCAGCTTTGCGCCGTGAAACCCGAGAGCAGCTCCGAGGGCTCAGCCCCGCCATCCACGGCCCCCATCCAGCTCAGGACCGGACGCTCGGAACAGCCGGGCAGCGGCGCATAGACCAGCGGCGCGGTCTGACAGGCACGGAAGGCCCAGAGCAGGCCGGGCTGACGCGGCTCGAAATTCGGACTGCGCGAGAGGTGAAAGCGATCCAGCCGCGCGATGCCCGCAGCGATGGCTTCGGGGTTCACGACCTTGTCTTCCAGCGCTTCGGGATTCTGGCGCTTGAGCTTCTTCGGCATCGCCTCAAGCCGCGCCGCAACACCCAGCCACTCGGCCAGCCCATTGATCACATCAAGCGACTGGATATCTTCGTAATCAACATAAAATGCCGTCTGACCTGTCACTTGCAGGCGGTTCTGAACCTTGATCTGGAAGGCTTGCAAATCGCGCAGATGCGTCTCGAACTCGACCGGATCGAAAACAACTTTCTCCATCCGACGATTCTTGACATCGCCCAGACGCCATTGCTGCGTCGCCCGCGCGATTTTCAGCGAGACATAGGACTCGAGCGGGTTGCGCGTCAGGATGATCTTCGCGCAGTCCCGGTCGCCCAGAAACGCATCGACAACACGCGGGTCGTGATCGTGGAAGTAGCGAAAGCCCGACAGGCTGTCCTGCCGCTCAAAGGCCGAGAGCAGCGCCAGCGGGTCCCGGTCGCGCGTGGCCCGGTCGAAGCCGAACAGGCTGTCGGTCTTGGGATGGCTCACAAAGACCGGATTGAACGCCTCCCCCTCGCAACGCAGGCCGGGGATTTCGTTCAGGCAGGCCTCCAACAGGTTCGAGCCCGTGCGCATTTCTGCCAACACAACGAAATAGCGAAACCGGGAGAGATCAGACATTGCGTTCCTCTTTGTCACCGCGCCGGGAGCTGACAATCCTTCAGCACCTGAGCGGGCAGGCCCTGATTGCGCAGTTTCGTCATGAAGCCTTCGAGCTGCGTCGCATCCATCACGGGTGGCAGACCGTGCGCCTTGAGCGCGGCCTCGCTCGCCGTGTCGCCCAGAGCATCAAGCAGGTGCTTGCGCGGCTCTTCGATCATCTCGGCGAGCGAGAAAATACGGATACGCGCCAGCACCCAGCGCGAGCTGAGCTGTGCGATCCAGTCCTGTTCCTGTCGGTGCAACTGCCCCGCCAGCGAGATCAGCTCCTGTTCAGGCTGCGATCTCTGCGACAGGCCCAGCATCCACGCGCCCCGGATCACCGAGATCTGCGCATTCGTATCCGTCGCCATGAACCACCCCAGCGGGCCGTCCATCACATCGCCCGGACCGTGCAGAAAGCATTGCCGCTCCGGGCGCGTGGCCCAAAGCAGATTGGTCAGGAACATCCGCGGGTTATAGTCGCGGATCGCAGCACTGTCGCTAATTGCGCCATGCCAGACCTTGGCCCCGCGATGAAACTGCACTTTCTCAGGCGCGAAAAGATGGCCATGCGCGCGGGTTCCTGTCACCTGCCCAAGCCAGAACTCAAAATTCTCGAAGACATTCTCGAACCCGGTAAAGACCGAATATGGGCCTGCCGATTTACTGCTGGCACTTGTCTCGCGCGGGTAGCGGCTCTGCATATAGAGCCCCGCCCGCCCATCGAGGCGCTGTTTCTCGGCGAGTTCAAAATAGCGGTCGATCTTGGCGGGATCGGCCGCGACAGGCTCCAGCTTCGCGGGTTGCGCCGAGAGGAAGAACGCATAGAGCCGTTCCGCCTCGGGCCAGATTTTCCGCGCGAGGAAACAATCGGAGCGCCGCAGAAGTTGCAGATGGTCGTCATAGAAGAGATTGGGCCGCCCGTGGCGGTCGAATTTCACCAGCGTCAGCGACCGGCTTTCGATCTCGCGCCCATGCAACCGCGCGAGCGTCTGGAAATAGGATTCGTCAGGGATCCAGTTCTGCCGGAAAAAGCGCTCATAGGTCGCGCGCGCCGGGTCGGAAAGGATGGCCTGCAATGTCGCGCGCGTGAGGCACCACCATTGCGAGCCCATATGCGGGCGCAGGGGCGCAGGGATCTTGCGCCGCACACCGAGTTTGCGCTGCAGGTCCACGAAACGATCAAACACCCAGCGCTGGCGACGCCAATCGAAGGGGAAATAAAGCGTGAAGCGTTCCTCCGACAGCCCGCCCATGATCCATGTCGCGTGATCAATCGCAACGGATTCGATGAAATCAGTCTCGGGATGCTTGCTCAGATGCGCGATCAGATCCTGCGCGGGGCGGATCGGCAGGCAGGAGCCCGAGGTCAGGAGCACATGACCGACCTGCGGGAACTCGTGCAGCAGAAGCGTGGCCGCATCCTGCGTGGCCGTGATCAGATGCCAGGAGCCCCAGGCGCAGCGATGGCGCTCGGAGAAGCGCAGAAGCGGCTGCGGCCCCAGATCCGCCTTGAGCGCCTGCACCTCAGCCTCGGCCACAGCACGGTCGATATGCATGACCACCGGGCAGCCCGCCGCGAGCCAGAAGCGCGCGACCTGTGCCGCGCGGCGCAAAGCTGTGTGGCACAGCATGACTATTCCCACAGGGGCCGCAGGCGCGCTCATGCCCAGTCTCCTTTCGACATCAGCCCCAGAATTTCCAACTGCCGCCAGTTGATATATTCCGTGGACCATTCGCACCAGAGGTCCTGATTACGGCTCAGACTGTCCTCATAGGCGCGATATTCACGGCTGCCCGCGTAATGTTCGCGCCGCTCCAACTCTTCCTGCGCCTTGCCGATGACCGTATCGAGGAATTTCGCATGCAGGAGCACACCCGACGCGGCCTCCCCCCCGCTTTCGTCATAGACGCGGTTGAGCCCGCGCGGCAGCAGCATATGGGTCGAGCTGAGATAGGCGTATTTGCGCGACCACTGCACCAGCGGGATCTTGTTGAGCGCGGGCGCATTCCAAGGCGCCTCTGCCATGACCACCCTCTGGCGCACTCCACCCTGAATCCACAGATCATGATAGACCGGGTTGCGTTTGATGCTGTAATTGCCCGCATCGAACCAGCGCGCGATCTCGAACGGATTCTGCCCCTCGCGGTAAGGATGCGCGGTGACCGGGCCTTTGGGATACATATCGAGCAGCATCGCCCCGAAGGACCGCCGCCCCTGACTTTCCAGCCAATCAGTCAGCGCGGTGATCGGGCGTGTGTCGCAGAACGGGTAGACGAAGAACTCATCGACATCGACCACCAGCACCCAGCGCCCGGCCCCATAGAGCCAGAGCAGATGATTGATCCAGTCGATCCCGAAACTCGCGCGCTTGTAGCTCGCCTGGGTCGACCAGAGCGAGACATCGCGCTGCTGCGCCAGATACTCTGCGCTCCCGTCGCTGGAGCCATTATCGACCATCAGGAAATGCCGCACGCCTTGCGCGCGATAATAGTCGAGAAAATACGGCAGCCGCAG
Organism: Paracoccaceae bacterium; assembly: GCA_003565055.1. Classification (GTDB taxonomy): domain Bacteria; phylum Pseudomonadota; class Alphaproteobacteria; order Rhodobacterales; family Rhodobacteraceae; genus Roseinatronobacter. The sequence continues at coordinate 28,565 of PXDM01000383.1, read as the reverse complement.
CATTTCATTGCGCAGCGTCGAGAAAATCAGCACATCGCGCGGGTGGATTGCATCGGTCCGGTTCTGCACAGTCCGCAGAGAGGCGCTTTTGCGCAAGCACCGCAAGAGCTTGGCATGACGCTCCGCCCTCAGTCTGAACTGTCTTAACACACCCATAACACTGCCTGTATCTGGCCTAAGCGCGGTCCTCGTAGGCGGTTATGCCACTTGTCCCGCCGCCAGTCACTCTGCTCAACCTTTGCGCGCCAGCATTGCCTAAGCCATGCAAGAATTGCAACAATCTTCGCGCGAAAGAGTTATTGTCGCGTTATCGCGCCTAATGAAACTGATCGCCCCGCATCACGCCCAGCCCCCGCGCGACATGAGGCCGAGTTCCTCGAGTTGTTCCCATCCGAGAAACTCGGTCGATTGCGGCGACCAGAGGTCGGGCGCGCGTGCAAGCTGGTCATAATAGCTGTCGAAGACCGGGGCATTCCCGAAATGCTGGCCGCGCGCTTTCTCGATCGCGGCCTTTTCGACCACGGTTGCCAGAAATTTCGTGTGCAGGATCAGGCCCGAAATCGCCTCCCCCCCATCCTCGGCAAAAAACCGGTTGAGGCGGCGCGGCAGGATCGCATGCGTGGAATTGACCCAAGTATTGTGAAACGACCATTTGATCAGCGGCAGTTTGGTCAGGGTCGGTGCGCGGTTGGGCGCGTCGCGAAAGAAATGGCGCGCGCGCGGGCCGCCCTGAATGAGCAGGCAGTCCAGCAAGGGCCTGTGCGTGATCGTGTAATTCCCGGCATCGAACCAGCGCAGCGCCTCCAGCGGGTCCATGCCGGGGTGACACGGCGCGTGGTCGAGCGGGCCTTTCGGGTAAAGCTCAAGCATCATGGCGGGCAGAACCATCCGCCCTTCGCGCTCCAGCCAGCGTGTCAGCGCCGGGAGCGCGCGCGTTTCCCAATGCGGATAGATGAGCAATTCATCAGCATCAGCCACAACGCACCAATGCCCATGCGCATGCCGCAGCATCAGCCAGTTGATCCAGTCCATGCCAAAGCGTGACGCTTTGTAGCTTTTCTGCGTGGCATAGACAGTGCAATCCGGCGCGCTCAAGAGCCGCGCGCGTGTGCCATCGGTGCTGTCATTGTCCACGAAGATGAAATGCTGCACGCCCAGCTTGCGATAATGCGCAAGGAACCAGTCGATGCGCTCGATTTCGTTGCGGATGGTGCAAAACAACAGGATCGCGCCCCGCCCCCAGGCCCCGCGCTTCAAGAGGCGCAACTCTCCCGCCTTGCTGATCGCCCGCGCGCGCAACCTGCGCCGTTTCCAGCGCATGCGAAAGTCAAACCAGCGCTCTTGTCGCTCAGGCAACGGGGTGAACATCTACGCTCCGGTCGGGTGGCCCATATGTAACAGACCCCGAACATGGACGCGGCGCAAGTGCGAAAAACACGGCATCAAGTCAGGACAAAGATGCGATACTGTATATGAATTACAACTCCTTACACATAGAACCTAACGCACAACATCAGGACAGCGAGATATCCGGATGGCGTGCAAGGAAAAACGGATTCCCATATCCGGGCTTTCCATACCGCAGCGTTTCATGCGTGTCGAAGTCGAGCACTTCCCCGCCCGCGGCGCGCAAAACCGCATCTCCCGCCGCCGTGTCCCATTCCATCGTCCGGCCCAGACGCGGGTAGAAATCCGCTTCCCCTGCCGCGAGGAGGCAGAATTTCAGCGAGGAGCCCGCGCTTCGCGCTTCTGCCACCGGAAAGCGTGCGATGAACGCATCCGTGGCCGCATCGCGATGCGACTTCGACGCAACAACGACCAGCGCTGCCGGATCAGGCGCACGCATCTGCAGGATATGCTGCGCGCCAGGTGTATCGGGCGCGAAGGGGCCATGTTCCTCGACGGCAGCGCCGCTTGCCGTGGTATAGAACATACGCCCCTTGGCTGGGGCATAGACCACGCCTGCCACTGGCACACCGTTTTCGACAAGTGCGATATTCACAGTGAAATCGCCTCTGCGCTGGACGAATTCCTTGGTCCCGTCGAGCGGGTCAACGATCAGGAACTGCGCGGCCTGCAGATCATGGCTTGCGCTCTGCTCTTCCGTCACGAGGGCGACACCGGGAAAGGCCGCGCGCAAACCCTCGCTTATGATCCGGTCGGCAAGCTCGTCAGCTTCGGTCAATGGGCTGTCATCACCTTTGAACCGCACTTCGAAATCAGGACTTTCATAGACTTCCATGATCGCGGCCCCGGCCGCGAGCGCGAGCTTGCGGAAGACCTGCTCCAGAAGGCTGCGATCAATTTCCTGCATCTTGTTTCTGTCCTTGTTGCTAAAATCCTCGATCCGTCGTGGACGAGGTTCATTGATCCTTATCGCGTTTCGCTTTATTTTTGCGGAGACACTTATCGAACGACCAATCATGGCTCAAGGCGAAAGGCCTGGAATGCAACGCTCTGCGACACTTGGATCGACCTTTATGATGGTCCTGCATACGATGGAGCTGATTTTCCATCACGCGGTGCGCAATGTCCGCAAGAATCACGGCAACGCGATCATCGGTCTGATGCTGAACATCGCACAGACCATGATGCTGGTGGCCGTGTTCATGCTGATTTTTGTTTTCGCAGGCATGCGCGGCTCGGCGATCCGCGGCGATACGCTGATCTACCTGATGAGCGGTGTGTTCCTGTTCATGGCCCATATCAAGGTCATCGGTCAGGTGGCTGGCGCTGAAGGTCCGACCTCGAACATGATGAAACACCGACCGATGAACGCGCTTGTCGCCATCGGGGGCGCCGCGCTTGGGGAATTGTATATTCAGGTACTGACTGTGCTGGTGATCCTGTTTCTTTATCATGCGATCTGGACGCCCGTTGAAATCTACAATCCTGTCGGCGCTTTCGCGATGCTGCTCGCAGTCTGGTTCGCAGGGGTGGCGATTGGTGTTGCGCTCTACGCGCTCAAGCCGTGGATGCCTGGAGCCAGCAAGCTCCTGACCCAGTTGATTTCACGCCTCAACATGGTCGCATCGGGGAAGTTCTTTCTCGCCAACAGCCTGCCCGATACCTATCTCACCTATTTCCTCTGGACCCCACTCTTCCACGCGATTGATCAGGCGCGCTGTTTCGCCTTCATCAACTACAATCCCGTCAATACATCGCTCATGTATCCGGTCTATTTCGGAATGGGATTGCTGGTGCTCGGGATGCTCGGGGAATTTGTCACCCGCAGGCGCGCCTCGCTGAGTTGGGCAGCGAAACACTGAGGGATCGGATCAGGCCATGGCCATGTCACGTAGCACCGCGCGCGCGGCGTCTTTCGGATCAGACGCCTGCCAGATCGGGCGACCGACCACGATATGATCCGCCCCGGCGCGCAAGGCCTCTGCGGGGGTCGCGATACGCTTCTGGTCATCAGAGCTTGATCCGCGCGGACGAACGCCCGGCGTGACGACAAGTTTGCCCTCGGCTTCTGGCAGCGCCCGAATGCGGGCAGCCTCTTGCGGGCTTGCAATGACGCCATGCGCCCCGGCCTCGAAAGCACGCGCTGCACGTTCCAGCGTCAGATCGGCGACATCGCCGGGTTTGAGCAGACCGGCATCGAGATCCGCGCGATCAAGCGAGGTGAGGACCGTGACCGCGAGAATTTTCAGCTGCGACCCACCTGCCCCGTCCCGCGCGGCACGCACAACATGCGGGTCCCCGTGGACCGTCAGAAAATCGAGGCCAAACTGCGCGATACCGCGCACGGCTGCGGCAACCGTGGCCCCGATATCAAAGAATTTCATGTCCAGAAAAACGCGTTTGCCATGTTCCTGCTTCAACTCATTAGCCAAGGCCAGCCCGCCGCCGGTGAGCATGCCGAGGCCGATCTTGTAGAAGGAAACCGTGTCGCCGAGTGTCTGAACAAGTTCCATCCCAGACAGCAGGTTGGGAACATCCAACGCGACAATCAGACGGTCATCAGCAAACGGCATGATCTGTTTCCTCGTTCAAAAAAGCACCCGGTTCGGGTAGACCAGCTTGATCTGCGGGGCAAGTGCGATGTCCGACTCTCCGTTCCTGTCCATCCGCCGAGATTTCGCTTGCCACTGAGCCGATGTGCAACCCAAGGCGTCGATTAACCTGAAGCTTACGATCTGTTGCTACCGTCACCGCCAGAGTCTTCGGAGGTAGTTTTAATGGCCGCTATCAGCGCCCTGGGGCAACAGATCCGCGACGAGACGCGCTTGATGCGTCTTGAGCATATGCGGGAATTGCCGAAAAGGCTTGGCATCGCGGTCTGCTTTCTGCTCATTCTCTTCTCGATGGGCTCGGCTGCAGTGGCAATCGCCACCCTCATCGCGTTATTTTTTATCGAAATCGTGTCTTACCTGCTCCATCGAAGGGTAAGCGCCTGGCGCGGGGAGCCACCACTCTGGATTCTTGGCACCAATTGGCTGATCAACACTGTGATGGCGGCGATCTACATGGTCCCGGCTTTGGTCATGGCAACGCATCCAGACATGGCAATCGTTGTCTTGAGCGTGGTCTGGACATGCGGAGCATTTCTACACATCATGAATGCCTTCGGCAAAGTACCACTATATACATCCGTCCTGGTGCTCCCGGTCGGTCTGAGCAGCCTTGCTGTGATCAAGCTGATTGCCGCCAACCCGGTCAGCCCTGCGGGACCTTGGGGCTGGGTCGTCATCGGCTTTGCCTTTCTACTCTATGTTTATCTGATCCTTGAGAATCTCGCAAACCAGACGCGCACCAATGCCAAACTCGACGCAGCCTTGGAGCAGTCGCAAAAGCGCATGGCTGACCTCGAAAGCACACGCCAACAACTGCTCAACGCTGTCGAAGCGCTCAATGATGGCTTCGTCTATTTCGACGCCGATGATCGCCTGGTCCTCGCGAACCGACGTTACCGCGAACTCTACGCCGCGAGCGCGCCGGCCATTGTGAAGGGCGCACGGTTCGAAGATATTTTGCGGTATGGTCTGGCCCGGCAGCAATATGAAGATGCCATTGGCCGCGAAGAGGATTGGCTGAAGGAACGGCTGGATGCACATTTCGCGCAACGCCCCCTCAGACAGACCCTGCACGATGGCACTGTGCTGCAGATCATGGAACGAGAGACAGCGGATGGCGGACGCGTGGGCCTACGGGTCGATGTCACAGAGATCACCCACGCAAGAGAGGTCGCCGAAGCCGCCAGCCGCACGAAATCCGAATTCCTCGCCAATATGAGCCACGAAATCCGGACGCCCCTGAATGGGGTGCTCGGGATGTGTGATCTCCTCGCCGAAACCAAGCTGGATCAGGAGCAGAAATCCATGCTCGTAACGATCCGCGAATCCGGATGGAGCCTGCTTGGACTGCTCAACGACATTCTCGATCTGGCGCGGGTCGAAGCTGGCAAGCTGGAGCTCGAGTTGCGCCCATTTGATCTTGAAACCATGCTCGCGCGGCTCGATTCACTGCATGGCGCAAATGCACGCGCCAAAGGCATCACCTTGACGGTCGAGCAAGCGCACGGGACGGCGTCCCATCGGGTCGGAGATGAAACCCGATTGATGCAAATCCTGCACAACCTCTTGAGCAATTCCATCAAGTTCACGGAAAAGGGCGCCATCTCCCTGCGCGCGAATATGCAAGACCCGCAAGTTCTTCAGTTTACGCTGAAGGATACGGGCATTGGCATGTCAGGTGAGCAGATCAACCGCATCTATGACGCTTTCGCGCAGGCTGAGGCGGGGACGGCACGGCGCTTCGGTGGCAGCGGCTTGGGGATGACGATCGTTCGGAAACTGGTCGATCTGATGGAGGGTGAGATTGATATCCACAGCGCTCCCGGCGCGGGCACACGTATTGAAATTGTCGTCACCGCTCCGATTGCAGCGAACGATGCTCTCGGGGCCGGTGCGATGCCGACGACAGGCGCTGAGCCTAGGCCCTCTTTGTCACTCCAAGGCCGCGATGTGCTTGTTGCTGATGACAACGCCACCAATCGCAAGGTTCTTGCGGCCATGCTTGGGAAGCTTGGCCTGAATCTCACATTCGCCGAAGACGGCAGGCAGGCTTGCGATCGCTGGCGCGAACGGGATTTCGATCTGATCCTCCTGGATATTTCCATGCCGATCATGGATGGGATCGAAGCGCTTGGCGTCATCCGGCGCGAAGCTGAGCAATCCGGTCGACCCGAACCCGTGGCGGTAGCAGCGACGGCCAATGTCATGGCGGATCAGGTTGCCCGCTATATCAGCGAAGGATTTGTGGACGTTCTGCCCAAGCCAGTGCGACGCAAGGATTTAGAAGAAAAGCTGACACGCATCCTAGACGCGCAAAGTGATGCACCGGCACGCACCGCAGAGAAGATAAGGCGCGTCGGCAACATGCCCTGACCCCAGCAGCCCACAGCACATCTGCGCGCGCGCGTAGATCAGCCCAACCGTGTCGGGATGGAGGGCATCAGAGGCAAGCACGGCAAAATGGACCAGACTTAATTGAACCAGACTCTTAGCGTTTCTTCGAACGGGCGCGGTGCTTCTGCGTGCAACCAGTGACCAACATTCGGGATCTTCGAGAATTTAGCGTTGGGAAACAGGGCCTTTATCGGCACGCGATGCTCAGGCAGCACATAATCCGACAGTGCCCCGCTGAGGAAAAGTGTCGCACCATCGTAGCGGCCCACTGGGTCCGGCCAACCTGTGATCGCGCCCATCTCCTGCGCCAGAACATCAAGGTTCAAGCGCCAGCGCGGCGGATCGGCGCGCAGATCCAGAGATTGCAACAAGAACGCGCGCACCCCTGGGGTTTCAATCTTCGCAGACAAGGCCGCATCCGCTTCGCCGCGCGTCTTCACGGCGGTGATATCAAGGCTCCGCATCGCATCAATCAACGGGGTCTGGCTATGCGCGTAGGCCACAGGCGCAATATCCGCCACGAGCAGCCGACCCACAAGCTCCGGCGCGCTCAGCGCCAGCATCATCGCCGCTTTGCCGCCCATCGAATGCCCAAGCACATCAAGCCCGCCGCCCTCGGCATTCGCAATCTCGGCGAGGTCTCCGGCGAGATCAGCATAGCTATGTGTCGGCGCCCAAGGGCTTTCACCATGATTGCGCAGATCCACCGCAATGACTTCGCGGCTGTCCGACATGCGTTTCGCGATCGCGCCCCAATTGCGCGCGGAGCCGAAAAGCCCGTGCACAATCAACAGCTTCGGCAGCCCCGAAGGGCTACCATAGCGCACCATATTCAGTTGCATGTTCACGCCTTGGCGCTGGAGGGACGCGTCCGCCTCACAGTTCGGGATAGATCGGGAAACGCGCGCAGAGCTCTGCCACTTCGGCCTTGACCTGCGCCTCGACCTCGGCATTGCCCTCTTCACCATTCGCGGCCAGACCATCGACCACGCGCACGATCCAATCCGCGATCTGGCGAAATTCGGTCTCGGTGAAGCCCCGCGTCGTGCCCGCGGGCGTCCCCAGACGGATGCCGCTGGTCACCATCGGGCTTTCGGTGTCGAATGGAATGCCGTTCTTGTTGCAGGTGATATGCGCGCGGCCAAGCGCTTTCTCGGTCGCATTGCCCTTCACGCCCTTGGGCCGCAGATCGACCAGCAACAGATGCGTATCCGTGCCGCCGGTCACTGTCGCCAGACCGCCCTTTTCCAGCTGATCCGCCAGTGCCTTGGCATTGGCGATGACCTGCTTCTGGTAATCGCGGAAGCCCGGGCGCAGCGCTTCGCCGAAAGCGACGGCCTTGGCGGCGATCACATGCATCAGCGGGCCGCCCTGAATCCCGGGGAAAATCGCGGAGTTGAATTTCTTCGCAAGCGCCTCGTCATCGGTCAGGATCATGCCGCCACGCGGGCCGCGCAGCGTCTTGTGGGTCGTGGTCGTCGCGACATGTGCATGCGGGAAAGGCGACGGGTAGAGCCCCGCTGCGACCAGCCCTGCGAAATGCGCCATATCGACCAGCAGATACGCCCCCACCGAATCCGCGATCTCGCGCATACGCTTGAAGTCGATGATGCGCGGAATGGCAGAGCCGCCCGCGATCAGCATTTTCGGCTGATGTTCGGCTGCGAGCGCCGCGATCTGGTCATAGTCGATTTCGAGATCGGCCTCGCGCACCCCATATTGCACGGCCTTGAACCACTTGCCCGACTGGTTGGGCTTGGCCCCATGGGTCAGGTGCCCGCCGGCATCAAGCGACATGCCGAGGATCGTGTCACCGGGCGTGAGCAGCGCAGTGAACACCCCCTGATTGGCCTGGCTGCCGGAATTGGGCTGCACATTCGCGAAACCGCAGCCGAACAGTTCACAGGCCCGGCTGATCGCCAGATTTTCGGCGATATCGACATACTGACAACCACCATAATAACGCCGCCCCGGATAGCCCTCGGCGTATTTGTTGGTCAGCACTGAGCCCTGCGCGTCCATCACGGCCTTGGAGACGATGTTCTCGGATGCGATCAGCTCAATCTCGTCGCGCTGCCGCCCGAGTTCCGAGCGCATGGCCGCAAAAAGCTCCGGGTCGCGTTCGGCAACCGTGTCAGTGAAGAAACCTGTGTCGCGTGCTGTCTGGTCCATGGGGCCTCCCGGGGGTGTCGCGTGTCTAGGATGGCAGGGTTTTAGCGCATAGGCAGGCGCAGGCAAAGGCTTCATTGCGCCGCATCCGTTCTCGACTGCGACAAAGCGCGCGGAATCTTGCGATCACAGCGCCGATACGATGGCGCTTGCCAAGCCCTGGCAAGCAGGCCAGAAAGATCCCTGCCCAAGCAGGAGCCCCGTATGCCGCTGAAACTCGCGCTACTGGCCAGCCGAGCGCCGGATGCCCAATCCGCGCTCGAAATCCTCAAGGCGCGCCACGCCCATGTGCCCGTCGAGGAGGCTGATATCATCATTGCCCTTGGCGGCGACGGGTTCATGCTCCAGACGCTGCATGCGACCGAGCATCTGAGCGCGCCGGTCTACGGGATGAATCGCGGCACGGTCGGTTTTCTGATGAACGCATGGGAGCCGACCGGCCTGACCGACCGATTGCAGGCCGCAGAGCTTGCCGTGCTCAACCCGCTGCGCATGAAGGCCACGCGGATCGACGGCACTGTGAGCGAAGCGCTTGCAATCAATGAAGTCTCGCTGCTGCGGCAGGGTGGGCAGGCGGCGAAACTGCGGCTCATCGTCGATGGCAAGCAGCGCCTTGATGAGCTGGTGGCAGATGGCGCGATGCTGAGCACGCCCGCCGGGTCGACCGCCTATAACTATTCCGCGCATGGCCCGATCCTGCCGATTGGCTCGGATGTGCTCGCGCTCACACCCGTGGCCGCCTTTCGCCCCCGGCGCTGGCGCGGCGCGCTCTTGACCAAGGATTCGCATGTGCGCTTCGAGGTCATCGACCCCGAGCGCCGCCCGGTCATGGCCGATGCTGACAGCACCTCCGTGCGCAATGTGATCCGCGTCGACATCACCTCGGCGCGCGATGTGGCGCATCGGCTGATGTTTGACCCCGGTCATGGGCTGGAGGAGCGGCTGATCCGCGAGCAATTCGTCTGATCAGGCGTTGCGACGGGCCTCGCGCCGCAGATGAAGCTGGTAGAGCGCGGGGGCGGCGATGTAATTATAGCCGAGATCCGCGATCTGGCGCAGCACAGGCAGCGACAGGAGCCGTGCGAGCCAGCGCCAGCGCGGCAACGCGTGCCAGAGCGTGAGAAAGGCGGGAAAGCCCGAGATGATCCGCTTGCCCTGACGCGCATGGAGCCGCCGCGTCGCCTGATCCGCGCTCAACGCCCAGGCACTCAGATCCGCGTCATGCAAATCCGTGAACCGGAGCGGCGCGCCGGTGCGGTCTGCAAGCCTGCGATATTGCGCGATCTCCGCCGAGCAGATCGGGCAGCGCCCGTTATAGAGGATTTCGGTCTGTTCCATGGCCCATAGATAGCGGGCCGCGCCCTGATCTCAAGATGCGCCCTTGGGCATGGGCGTCGCGTGATTGGTGTATTCGGTCCAATCCTCGATATCCGGGTAGAATTGCCGCCGCCAAGCGCGCACCTTGGGGTTCATGTAGCGCCGGAACAGTGGCGGCACCATCGCAAGCGTGGTCAGCGCGGGATAGCCGAAGGGCAGTTGCGGGGCGGCAGTCTCGTCATAGGTCTGCAAGAGCGGGAAACGACGTTCAGGCTTGTAATGGTGGTCGGAATGGCGCTGCAGATTGATCATCAGCCAGTTCGACGCCGCATGCGAGGCATTCCAGCTGTGATGCGGGCGCACCGGCTCGTATTTGCCCTCGCCCAGATAGCGCCGCGTCAACCCGTAATGCTCGATGTAATTCGTCAGCTCCAGATGCCAGAAGGCGACAAAGGCCTGCACCACGAACAAGAAAACGCCCCAAGCCCCGCCCAAGGCGAAAGCGAGCGCGAGCATGCCGCCCTGCAACGCGGCAAAGCGCCAGAACGGGTTCGAGCGATGCCACCATGGCAGCCCCTTGCGCGCGAGCATCGCGGCTTCAGCGCGAAAGGCCGATGGCGGGCAGTCGCGCAAGACCCGGCCAAAATAGGCGATGAAGCCTTCATTATAGCGCGCAGTCACCGGGTCGCGGGGCGTGCCGACATAGCGGTGATGGACGAGCAAATGTTCCGAGCGGAAATGCGAGTAAAGCACCGAGGCCAGAAGCAGATCCGCCAGCCAGCGCTCCAGCGCGGTTTTCTGGTGGAGCAATTCGTGGCTGTAGACGATGCCAATGACCCCCGTCATCACCCCAAGCCCGAAGACCACGCCAATCTGCTCCCACCACGGCAAATCCCCCGAGGCCAGCAGCCAGATCACCCCGAAAATCGTCAAGAACTGAATCGGGAACCAGATCAGCGTGATCAGCCGATACCAGAAGAGATCCGTCACGGGCGTCTCGATATCGGGATTCTCGACATTCAGCCCGGTGATGAAATCAATCAGCGTGAAGGCCCACCAGCCATAGGCCACGGCGAGCATGAACCACCAGCCGCCCCAGAGCGCCGACAGCCAGACCAACGGCACAAATCCCAGCGACACCCAGAACGGGATCGCGGAACTCAGTTTGCGGAATTGCTCAGGGGTCACAGGATGCCACTCATGCTGTTGTCACGCCACAGGTATAGCGCAGTTTCAGGACGCTGACAGCCCCCGCAGCCTGCGACAGTTTACACCCGATTGCCACCCACAAGCGCGTCCATCAGGCCGGGCTGCACGATCTCGATCCAGTAGCCATCGGGGTCGCGGATGAAGGCGATCTCTTTCATCCCCCCTTCCCCGAGGCGTTTCTGAAACGCCACGCCCATCGCTTCAAACCGCGCACAGGCCGCCTCGATATCCGGCACGGCCACGCAGAGATGTCCGAAGCCCTTGGGGTCGGAATTGCCCGAATGCATCTGATCCGCGCTGTCCTCACTGCCCCAGTTATGGGTCAGTTCCAGCAGGCCGGGCAGTCCGAAGACCTGCTCCAGCGTCAGGGTCTCCGGGCCATCATGGCCGCGCGGTTGCAGGAAATAGAGCGAGAATTTCGCCTCCGCGAAGTCGAGCTGCGTGACCAGCCGAAAGCCCAGCACCTCGCAATAGAACTGCAAGGCGCGCTTGGGCTCCTTGATGCGCAGCATGGTATGGGTCAGCACGAATTGCTCTGTCGCGGTCAGATCATCTGTCATGAGGGCTCCGTCTGGCTGAGGTAATCCGCCGCCAGCGCATGCGCCTTGCGCATCACCGTGGCGAGCTTTTTCGGGTCGAATTCTGCCGCTGGCACGAAGGCCCCCGGCGCATCCATCGGCAGATGGGCCGCGCGCAGCGCCAAGCGCAGGTGAAAATGCGTGAAGGTGTGACGTACTTCGCCGGGCACGGCGCGCCAGTCGGCAGCGCAGGGCGGGGCCTCCGTCACCGGGCCTTCGCGCCATTCCGTTCCGGGCCAGCCCAGCATGCCGCCCAGAAGGCCGTGATCGGGCCGCTGCTCCAGCAACCACGCCCCATCTGCACGGCGCGCGACATAGGCGATGCCAAAGCGGACGGGCTTTGCGGCTTTGCGCGTCTTGCGCGGCAGCAGCGGCGCTGTGCCCGCCACCCGCGCGGCGCAGTCCCCCATCACCGGGCAGATGCCACAGGCCGGGTTGCGCGGCGTGCAGATGGTCGCGCCCAGATCCATCACGGCCTGCGCATAATCGCCGGGGCGCTGGCGCGGCGTCAGCCCGGAGGCATAGTCCGTCAGGCGCGATTTCGCGGCGGGCAGTGGCATGTGCTCGTCAAAGAGCCGCGCCATCACCCGCTCGACATTGCCATCAACCACCGTCTCGGGCTGGTCAAAGGCAATCGCGGCAATCGCCGCCGAGGTGTAGGGACCGATTCCCGGCAAGCCCTGCAGGGCCGCGCGCGTGCGCGGAAAACCGCCCTGCGCCGCGACAAGTCGGGCGGTTTTCAACAGATTGCGCGCCCGTGCGTAATATCCGAGCCCCGCCCATTCGGCCATGACATCGGCATCAGGGGCCGCTGCCAGCGCCTCGACCGTCGGCCAGCGCGTGGTGAAGCGCTCGAAATAGTTCTTGACCGCTGCGACTGTGGTTTGCTGCAACATGATTTCGGACAGCCAGATCCGATAGGGATCGGGCCGCACCGCGCTGCCCGGAGGCACGCGCCAGGGCAGGTCCCGCGCATGGCGATCATACCACGCGAGCAAGGCAGGCGCGATCTCGAGCGCGACCGCGTCACGCATCTGTCAGACACCATTCGCGCAAAAACTCCGGGCTCCCTCTGGTCAATCTGGCGCTGAAGGGTAAACTGCCGCACGAGAGCTGCAAGGACGAACGCGCCCGATATGGCAAAAAAACCCGACATGATGGCCCTGCCCGCCCGACGCAAGCGCGGGTTCGAGGCCGCGAGCAAACTGATGGAGCGCCAGATCCGCAATGCGGGTGAAGCGCGCGGCTTCGCAGTGTCACGTTTGCTGACCCATTGGGCGGAAATCGCGGGGCCGGATGTTGCGGCGCAGTGTCGCCCGGTCAAGATCGGCTATGGCAAAAGCGGGCTTGGCGGGACGCTCACGCTGCTGACGACCGGCGCCGCAGGGCCGATGTTGCAGATGCAACTGCCCGCTCTGCGCGAGAAAGTGAATGCCTGCTACGGCTACAACGCCATCGCCCGGATCGTTCTGACCCAGACTGCGCCGATGGGCTTTGCCGAAGGACAGGCACAATTCACCCCTGCCCCCAAGCGCACAGCCCCCGCCGCCCCCCCGCCCGAGATCAGACAGGCCGCCGGGGCCACTGCCTCCGGTGTGCAGGACAACGCGCTGCGCAGCGCCCTTGAACAACTCGCTTGCAATGTTCTAAGCAAAGCCCGGAAATCCGAAGGACCGCATCCATGAAAAAACTCCTCCCCGTGATCGCCATCGCCATCCTCGCAATAGCCGGGGGCGCGTGGTATCTGACCCAGAATGACGATCAGACCATGGCGATCAGCGAGACCTTGCAGGAGACGGAGCTGCACGCGCTCGATATGCCGCTGGGTGATCCCGATGCGCCCGTGGTGATGATCGAGTTTTCGTCCTATACCTGCCCGCATTGCGCGACTTTCCACCAGAATGTCCTGCCGCAGATCAAGCAGGACTTCGTCGATACGGGTGACGTGCTCTATCTTAAGCGCGAAGCCTATTTCGACCGTTTCGGGCTCTGGGCCGCGCTGGTGGCGCGGTGTGGCGGCGAAGAGCGCTATCACGGCATCGTTGACCTGATCTACCAGACGCAGAGCACATGGGCGGCGGCAAGCGATCCCGGCGTGATCGCCAATAACCTGCGCCGGCTGGGTCGGCAGGCTGGACTTGACGACGCTCAGATCCAGTCCTGCCTCGAAGATGAAGACAAGGCCCTCGCGCTGACCGAATTCTACCAGCAGAATGCCGAGCGCTATGGCATCCGCTCGACCCCCAGTTTCGTGATCGACGGGCAGCGCTATTCCAACATGCCCGCCGCCGAGTTCATCCAGATCCTGAACGAGAAACTCGGTCGCTGAGCGCCATGTCAGGGCCGTTGCAGGGCATCCGGGTCATCGAATTGGCGCGCATCCTTGCCGGTCCCTGGGCAGGCCAGACGCTCGGAGATATGGGCGCGGAGGTGATCAAGATTGAGTCGCCCGAGGGCGATGACACACGCCGCTGGGGCCCGCCCTTCCTGACGCGCGCCGATGGCAGCCGCGACGCGGCCTATTTCCACGCGACCAATCGCAACAAATCCTCCGTCACGGCAGATTTCCGCACATCAGAGGGCCGCGAGAAGGTTCGCGCGCTTGTCAGCGAGGCCGATATACTCATCGAGAATTTCAAGCTGGGCGGGCTTGCGAAATACGGGCTGGATTATGCCAGCCTCGCACAGATCAACCCGCGCCTGATCTATTGCTCGATCACCGGCTTCGGCCAGACTGGTCCTTACGCACATCGCGCGGGCTATGATTACATCATTCAGGGCATGTCCGGCCTCATGTCCGTCACAGGCCCTGCCGAGGATGCGCCGCACAAGGTCGGGGTTGCGGTCACGGATATCGTGACCGGCATCTATGCCAGCACTGCGATCCTCGCGGCACTTCATGAGCGCGGGCGCACCGGGCTGGGCCAGCATATCGACATGGCGCTGATGGATTCCGCCGTGGCGCTGATGGCCAATCAGGCGATGAACTATCTCGCGACGGGACTCGCGCCGCAGCGGCTGGGGAATTTCCATCCCAATCTCGCCCCCTATCAGACTGTCCCCTGCAGCGACGGTCATATCATCATCGCAACAGGCAATGATGCGCAATATCAGAGGCTCTGCGCGATTCTTGGCCTCGATGATCTCGCATCGCATCCGGATTTCCGCACCAATGCCGACCGCGTGGCGCGACAGAGCGATCTTTCTACGCAGATCTGCGCCCGGACGACAGACTGGACCTGCGCGGCGCTGCTCGCAGCTTGCGAAGCGCAAGGCGTGCCAGCCGGACCGATCAATGACATGGCGGCCGTTTTCGCGGATCCGCAGGTGCAGGCGCGCGGGCTTGAGTTTGACATGGACGGGATCAAAGGCGTGCGCGGCCCCTGCCGGTTTTCGCGCCACTCAGACTTACCGACGCGCCCTGCCCCGCAACTGGGCGAGCACGATTAAGCTCATGGCCATGCGCCAAAAGATTCCCGCGCATGCCTGGCATGCGCGGGAATAATTTCGCAGATGGTTGCCGATCAGAACTTGAAGCCCAGACCGACAGAAGCGCCCGTGGTCCGAGTCCGGTAGTCAGCGCCACCAACATTGTTGATTGCAGTGTAGCTCACCGAACCGCGCAGCATGATGTCATCCGTCAGCATGTGATCGAGCCCCACGGCAACCGATGCACCGAAGGAATTCTCCGAACCATCGTCACCGCGCGTGCGCAGCACGCTCGGACCAGCAGCGACATAGCCCAGCGTGCGGGCATCAGCAGTCACCGGCATACCGACCGAGAGCAGGGCCGAGGCACCGCCGCGAATACGATCGCCATTGGCAAAACGCGGCGATCCAAAGGCCGCTGGCGACAAGATCAACTCACCGCCTGCAACGACATTGCCCATATCCATACGGTAACCCGCGAAGAGCGCACCTGCACCTGCGGACCCGTTGTCGGTGCCGCGGATACTCATGCGACCGTAGCCCAACGCCGCACCGGCATAGGCCCCGGTCCAGTCAAACCGTGGTGCCGGAGCAGGCATTTCGGGCGGCACTGCGACCGGCGTTTCGCTCATCGGCGCTGTCTTGGACATTCCGCCAGCCGAAGCTGTCGTCGCGACACATGCAGCAACACAGGTCGCAGCGAAAAAACGTGTCATTCCATTCTCCTGTCTATGTCTCGACCCACTAGATTTGGGGTCACGTTACTCTTAACCCGCTATCTGTACAGAGGTTCCAGACATGCGTTGGATTAACGTTAACTGAAAACCATGCGCTGCGCGCCCCCTTTCGCATTCACAAATCTTTGATGGCGCGAAAATCCACCCATGGACCGCAAATGCAACTCCTGCGCGCGTTGCCTACATCGCTTCGCCGAAGCGATCTGCAACCAAGGCCTCAAGCGCCTGCGCCAGTTCGGCCTGTTGCGTGCCGCTGATCCTGACCTGAATCGACGTCCCGCGCGATGCGGCCAGCATCAAGAGCCCCATGATGGAATCGCCCGGAACACTCATCCCGTCCTTCATCACTTCGGCCTGCGCGTCATGGGCTTCAACGATCTCGACGAATTTCGCCGAGGCCCGCGCGTGCAGCCCTTTTTCATTGATGATTTCCAGCTCGATTTCCGTCATTCCAATAACCAGTCTTTACGATGCGCTCAGCGCCCGATCTCAATTGCATTGATATATTTGCGCCCGGCTTCCAGAGCCGCCGTGGTGGCGTCATTCAAGCCAAGGTTGCGTGATTTCGCGAGTTTGATCAGCATCGGCAAATTCGCACCGTAAAGAATACAGCGCTCCGGCCCCGCACAGGCGGGCAAGGACAGATTGGAAGGGGAGCCGCCGAACATATCCGTGACGACCACCACGCCATCACCCGTATCCACTTCATCAGCCGCTGCGGCAATCTCGGCGGTCTTGGCATCGCGGTCATGGTCATATTCAATCGAGATCGCGACAATTCCGACCTGCGCGCCGATGACATGTTCAATCGCCGCGAGATACTCGCGGGCGAGACCCCCATGCGCTACGATCACGATGCCGATCACAAACTGACCTATTCGTTCCTCTGGGCTGCGATATGCGCAGCCATCCGTTCCAATTCCCTGTGACGTTTAGACACCTGCCACCCGGCCTGCGCAAGGGCATTCGCCAATTTATCAGTGGTCGCCACCGATCTGTGTTGCCCGCCTGTACATCCGAAACCAATCGTGAGCTGTGCTTTCCCTTCGCGCGCGTATTCCGGCAAAAGACTCTCAACCAACCCCTGAACGCGCCGAAAGAAATCAGCAAATCTTGGATCCTGAGTGACGAAATCGGACACGGCTATATCGCGACCATCGAGTCGGCGCAGGTCCGGCTGCCAATGCGGGTTGCTCAGAAACCGGCAATCAAAGACCAGATCGACACCGATGGGGATGCCGCGCCGATAGGAGAAGGATACGACGTTCACATGCATGACAGTGCTGTTTTCGATAGAAAACTGTGCCCTGATCTGATCGCGCAAATCATGCGGCGTCATGCCATCCGTCTCGATCAGGATATCCGCCCGTAGCCGAACCGGACGCAACAGGCGCGCCTCGAACTCGATCCCGTCGCGCGCTTCCCCGCTCTGGCTCAGCGGGTGGCGTCGCCGCGTTTCCGAATAGCGCCGGATCAGCGTCGGAATCGGGCAGTCGAGATACACCAGATCGAAGTCGAAGCGCGTTGAGGCGGAGAGTTGTTCCACGAGCGCGAGCAGCGCATTCACGGAAAAGTCACGGTTGCGCGGGTCGAGCACAAGCGCCAGAGGCCGCTCCAGCGGTTCTGCAACCAGACGCGAGACAAGCGAAATCGGCATGTTGTCGATGGCTTCGAAACCCAGATCCTCGAAGACATTGAGCGCGGTGCTACGGCCCGCGCCGGATGGCCCGGTCAACAGGACGAGCCGCGCGGCAGGATTCTGATCAGGACTGACGGGTTCCAAGGACATGCTCCTGCGATCTGTGCCGCTCCATGATGTAGTGTTTCAGCCCCGCGGCGAACACACGTGACGTGCAACGCCTGAGCCGGGGGACCGTGATGCCAAGCCGCGCGAAGTGATGGGGATGCGGCAGTCGCTCCGTTTCCTCCTCATCCATATCCACCACGAGAACAAGATCGACTTCATCAACCTGAGCCGCGCGCAATACCCCCATCCCGCGCAACTCGATCATCCCGCGCAAACGCCCGGGCGCGCGCATTGCAATGCCAGTGCCACGGCGGAAAAGCTCCGTCTGATCATCCGCAATGAGCCGCGCGCCGAGGGAAAGAAGCTCCAGCGCCAACTCCGACTTGCCGGAGCCTGACCTGCCAATGATCAACATACCTTCCCAGCCCCGGCAGGTGCTGAACGCCACAGAGGAGCCATGGATCAACTCGCGGCCCAAATCGGCCATCAGAGCGGCAGGCCCACGACAAAACGCGCCCCCAGAGGTGCACTGTCAGGCTCCGCATCCGTGGGGCGGATATTCTCGGCCCAGATCACACCTTGATGCGCTTCGATGATCTGCTTGGAAATCGCGAGCCCAAGCCCCGAATGATTGCCGAATTGCTGCACCGGCCGTTCGGAATAGAACCGTTTGAAGACTTTCTTCAGCGCATTGTCGGGGATGCCCGGCCCCGTATCTTCGACCACGACCAGCACCCGGTCATGGCGCTGCCGGGCCCAGACCCGCACTGCATCGCCGTCCTCGCAAAACGAAATCGCATTGGTGATCAGGTTCACGAAAACCTGCGCCAGCCGCCCCTCCAGCCCGGTCACCATGATCTTGTTTTCCGGCAGGATCTTGATGAATTCCACGCCTTTGTCGCGGGCCTCTTGCGACAGATGCTGACAGAGATTGTTCAGCAAGAGGACCAGATCGAATTCTTCCTGTTCTTCTTTCACCAGTTCTGCATCGAGACGCGACGCATTTGACGTGTCGGAAACCAGCCGGTCGAGCCTGCGCACATCATGCTCGATCACCTCCAGCAAGCGTTGAATCTGGTCTTCGCGCTTGGCCATGCGCATGCTGCCGACCGCAGATCGGAGCGACGCGAGCGGGTTCTTGATTTCATGCGCAACATCGGCTGCGAATTGCTCATTCGCCTCGACCCGGTCATAGAGCGCGCTGACAATTCCGCGCATGGCCCGCGACAGGTCCCCGATCTCATCCGGGCGCCCCGAAAGATCGGGAATGCGCACCCGCGCTCCGGGCTGATTCTTGCGCGCATCACGGCGCTTGCCAAGCTCTGCCGCCATGGCGAGATCGGCGAGCGGATTGGCTATGGTCGAGGCGAGCACATAACTCAATCCAAGCGAGACCAGAACGGCGATCAGGAAGAACTGATAAATCTGCTCTCGCTCCTGACGCATGAGAAGCGCTGTATCATCCGACTCGCGCCGCAAGAACACTGCGCCGGAAAACGCGCCATCCACGATGATCGGCGCACTGGCCGCAAGCCACATGTCATCGGTCCCGGCGCCATGCGTGTAGCTGGCCGTCACACCGTCGCGATTGCGCGCAAACATCTCTTGCGCGACGTCGTCAAAACTGCGCACTGAGGTCTCGCCGCGCTCGATCGGTGTCATCGACGTCATGGCGTTCCAGATCGAAGTCAGCACGTTGCTGATCGGGGTGCCACGCTGTTTGGCGAGTTGCGCGCCGTCCCGCACGCCCCCCCGGACCCGGTCTATTGTCTGCCCTTCGGCGTCGAGAAGTGTGATCTCGAATCGCTCATCAATCGCAAGATCGCGCGTCAGCGCCTCACGCAGACCCTCCGCCTGCCCATTGGCGGCAAGCGCTGCAAGGATTTGCACATTTGCGCCAAGCGTTTCCTCCTGCTGGCGCAAAAGAGAATCGCGCACCGGATTGGTGAAGAGGATCCCGACAATCAGCAGAACCAGCGCCACGAGATTGAACAGGGCGATCTTGCGCGCAAGAGGTGAGCTGGAAATACTGCGAAAACCACGACGCGCACGCGAGGCGCGCACTTCGTTTTCAACTGCATCACCCGGGCCGACCCAGTCATCCCCCAGAACGATATCTGTCCTCGACGCTGCTGTCTCCCTGCTCACCCTCACACCCGCTCGATCTCGGCGCGACCTTGCCGCGCCTCTGGCATGTTACACTTCGTTATATTTGTAGCCAATTCCGTAGAGCGTTTCGATGGACGAAAACTCTTCGTCCACACTGCGCATTTTCTTGCGCAAACGCTTGATGTGGCTATCGATGGTCCGATCATCCACATAAACCTGATCCTCATAAGCCACGTCCATTAACTGGTCGCGGGACTTGACCACACCTGGACGCTGCGCCAACGCCTGAAGCAACAAGAACTCGGTCACGGTCAGGGTGACATCATGCCCTTTCCACTTCACCTGATGGCGCAGCGGATCCATTTCCAACTGCCCCCGCACAAGCACCTTGGACTCTTCTGACGCGTCCGGACCCGCGTCAAGGGCCTGTTTGCGGCGCAAGAGCGCACGAATGCGCTCGACCAGCAACCGCTGCGAGAAAGGCTTCTTGACGTAATCATCCGCCCCCATGCGCAGGCCGAGCACTTCGTCGATCTCGTCATCCTTGGAGGTCAGGAAAATGATCGGCATCTGCGTTTTCTGGCGCAGGCGCTGCAACAATTCCATCCCGTCCATCCGGGGCATTTTCATGTCGAGGACGGCCATGTCAGGCATCTTGCGATTGAACGCGTCAAGTGCTGCCTGACCGTCATTATAGGTCTCGACGTCGAAGCCTTCCGCCTCAAGACAAATTGATACAGATGTAAGAATATTGCGGTCGTCATCGACCAACGCAATTAGCGACATGGGCCTGCCTTTCCGATTACTGCTCTACACGGCATTTTCTGCCTTAATTTTGACATAGAATTACCCAATCCTCGCCCTTCCGCAACAAAATAACGGCCAATCAATGCCGGGCAGAGTGATTCTGCACCGCAGGGTGTGCCAATTGGCAACAGTCACTGTGCACAACAATTCCTTTATGTTGCGCTAACGTCCGCTTGGTTGCGCTAACTTGGCAAAACCAGCCTAGGATTTCTTGCAGCCCCGGTGCTATACGGCCCACATATCTTAACGGCAGAATGTCGGTCAAATTCCGCACCGCCCGCGCAGGCGAACGAACCCAGCACCCCAAATACGCGCCAGATGGAGCAGTCACGATGACAACACCCCGTGTGAACCCCAATAAGCGCCTTGAAGATCAAGGCATTATCGGCGTGTCGAATGTTCACTACAACCTGCTTGAGCCCGCCTTGATCGAGGCCGCGCTCAAACGCGGCGAAGGGACGCTTGGACTGGGCGGGGCGTTTCTGGTTGCGACGGGCACGCATACAGGCCGGCCTCCGAAAGACAAATTCGTCGTCCGCACGCCCGAGGTCGAAGACAAGATCTGGTGGGACAACAATGCCCCGATGACAGAGGCGGCCTTTGACCAGCTGCATTCTGACATGCTGGCCCATCTTCAGGGCGGCGAAGTCTTCGTGCAGGACCTCTTTGGTGGCGCGGACCCGGAACACCGTCTTGATGTGCGCGTCGTCACCGAACTGGCCTGGCATGGGCTGTTCATCCGCCACATGCTGCGCCGCCCCGAGGCCGAAGAGCTTGCGCAATTCGAGCCGGAATTCACCATCATCAACTGCCCCAGCTTCAAGGCGGACCCCGCCCGTCACGGTTGCCGCTCGGAAACCGTGATCGCGCTGAACCTGACGCGAAAGATCATCCTGATCGCGAATACCGCTTATGCCGGCGAGAACAAGAAATCCGTCTTCACGCTGCTCAACTATCTCTTGCCGGAAAAAGGCATCATGCCGATGCATTGCTCCGCCAATCACGCGCTGAACGATCCCGAGGATGCTGCCGTGTTCTTCGGGCTCTCGGGGACCGGCAAGACGACGCTCTCGGCCGACCCGTCGCGCGTGCTGATCGGGGATGATGAGCATGGCTGGTCGGACCGCGGGATCTTCAATTTCGAAGGTGGCTGCTACGCCAAGACCATCAATCTCGATGCAGAGGCAGAGCCCGAGATCTTTGCGACGACGCATCGTTTCGGCAGTGTCGTGGAGAACATGGTCTTCGACCCCGACACGCTGGAGCTGGATTTCACCGATTCCAGCCTGACCGCGAATACCCGCGTCGCCTATCCCCTTGACGCGATCTCGAATGCCTCGGCGACCTCGCTGGGCGGCGTGCCGAAAAACATCATCATGTTGACCTGCGACGCGTTCGGCGTTCTGCCGCCCATCGCGCGCCTGACCCCGGCACAGGCGATGTATCACTTCCTCTCAGGCTTCACCTCGAAAGTGGCCGGGACCGAACAGGGCGTGACAGAGCCGCAGCCGACCTTCTCGACCTGCTTCGGCGCGCCCTTCATGCCGCGCCGCCCCGAGATCTATGGCAAGCTGCTGCAAGCGAAGATCGCGGAATTCGGCGCGGAATGCTGGCTGGTGAACACGGGCTGGACGGGCGGCGCTTACGGCACCGGGTCGCGCATGCCGATCAAGGCCACGCGCGCACTCCTGAGTGCGGCGCTCGAAGGCACGCTGAAGAACGCGACCTTCCGCCGTGATCCGAATTTCGGCTTCGAGGTGCCTGTGTCCGTACCCGGCGTGCCGGAGGTGCTTCTTGATCCGCGCCGCACCTGGTGCGACCCTGCCGCCTATGACGCGCAGGCCGCAAAACTTGTGAGCATGTTCGCAGAGAATTTCGCGCAATACGCCCCCTTCATTGATGATGAGGTGAAACAGGCCGCGATCGGCTGATCGTTCCTGTTCGCGCAATCGAAAAAGCCCCACGCGCTGACGTGGGGCTTTTTGCGTTTGTGCTGTGTGGGGGCTTTGCCCCCCGCGCCCCGCTCTGCGGGACGCCCCCCAGGATATTTGAACAAAGATGAAATCAGGAGCCTGTGGCGCTTCGATACCATGTGACGATTTGCTGGCGCGCCTCCGCATCCATCAGGACCGTGCTGCCGGGGGGCATGGCGTGGCTGAGCCCCGATTGCAGATAGATCGTCTGGGCGGCTCGCGCGACCTGCGCTTCGGTTTCCAGCACCACGCCCTTGGGCGCCCAATGCAGCCCCGGCCAGAGCGGCTCTTCGGCGTGACACATGGAGCAATGGCCCACCACGGACCAATAGGCATCCTCGAAATGCGGATCCTCGACAAAGCGCGCGACCGAGAGCGGCAGGCGCGCGGTATCATCCTGCGTGACGCGCGGCTGCCCGAGGGTCGAGAGCAGAACAATCGCCACGAAAAGCGCCGTCGTTGCCCCCCAGGTCCACCACTTATACCCCTCGCCCATATGCATGCTGTTGAAGAAATGCCGGATCGTGACCCCCATCAGAAAGACCAGCCCGGCGATCAACCAGTTGAATTCCGACGCAAAGGCCAACGGGTAATGGTTGGAAAGCATCAGAAACAGCACCGGCAGGGTCAGGTAGTTGTTATGCGTCGAGCGCTGCTTGGCGATTTTCCCGTATTTCGCATCCGGGGTGCGGCCTGCGCGCAGATCCGCCACGACGATCTTCTGATTGGGAATGATGATGAAAAACACATTCGCGCTCATGATCGTCGCCGTGAAGGCGCCCAGATGCAGGAGTGCCGCCCGCCCCGTGAAGACCTGCGTGTAGCCCCAGGCCATGACCACGAGCAGCACGAAGAGGAGCACCATCAGGCGCGTATTGTCCTCGCCGAAACGGGATTTGCACAGCGCATCGTAGATCAGCCAGCCGACCGACAGCGAGGCCACCGAGAGCGCGACCGCTTGCCAGACCGCCAGATCGGCAAGGGAGCGGTCGATGAGATAGAATTCCGCACCGACATAATAGACCAGCACCAGCAGCGCGAAACCCGAGAGCCAGGTCACATAGCTCTGCCATTTGTGCCAGATCAGATGATCCGGCATCTTGTCCGGCGCGATCAGGTATTTCTGGATGTGATAGAAGCCCCCGCCATGGACCTGCCATTCTTCCCCGGACGCGCCGGGCGCGAGTGAGGGTGATTTCCGCAAGCCCAGATCGAGGGCAATGAAATAGAAGCTCGATCCGATCCAGGCGATGGCCGTGATCACATGCAACCAGCGCACGGCAAATTCCGCCCACGCCCCCCAGACGGCCAGTTCCAGCATCGCATTATCCTTTCTTGTCGCGCATGACGGCAGCCTATACCAGCGCGCCGCTTTCTGTTAATTCAAGAAAACACCCATCACTTTCAAATGCAGCCTGAAAATCACTATGGCCTATCTGAACAATGTCCAAATGTTTGTGCGTGTCTATGAATTGGGCAGCATGTCTGCGGCTGCACGCGATCAGCGCACCTCGCCGGCTGTGGCCTCGGCGCGGGTCGCGGAGCTTGAAAAGCACCTGGGCGTGCGGCTCTTCAACCGTACGACGCGCTCGCTGCAACCAACCTCGAACGGGCAGCTGTTCTACGAGGGCGCGCTGAAAATCCTCGATGCGATCTCGGAGGCCGAAGGCGCGCTCAGCCATGCCACGGCCACCCCGCGCGGCATCATCTATGTCGCGGCGCCGCTGGGCATCGGGCGGCGGCTGATCGCGCCGCATGTGCCGGGCTTCAAGGATGCCAATCCCGAAATCGAATTGCGCCTGCGCCTGTCGGATCGCAGCATTGATGTCACGGGCGAAGGGCTCGATCTGGCCTTTCATCTGGGCACGCTGGAGGATTCAACGCTCAAGGTGCGGGTGATCGCGGAATGTCCGCGCATTCTCTGCGCAGCCCCCGACTATGTTGCGCGGCGTGGTCGGCCTGCAGATGGGGCCGCGCTGGTGCGTGACGGGCATGACTGCCTGAACCTGCGCTTCCCCGGCGCGCGGGAATTTCAGTGGACGCTGAAAACCCCGACCGGGCCGCAGCGCTTCAAGATCAGGGGGCCGTTTGAATCCGATGATGGCGATGTGCTGACCGCCTGGGCGCTCGACGGGCGCGGGATCGTGATGAAGCCGGTTTTCGAGATCGCCGACCATCTGCTCAACGGCACGCTGGTCCCGGTCGCCGAGGCCACACCGCCGCAGCCTGTCACCCTCGCCGCCCTGACCCCGCATCGCCGCTTGCGCGATCCGAAAGTGACGCTTTTCGCCGATTTCATCGCCGCCCGGATCAAGACCGCGCTGGCCGAGGCCGAAGCCGCCTTGGCTCAGCTGCCGCGATAGGTCGAGAAGCTGAAGGGCGAGATCAGGAGCGGCACATGATAGTGGCTCTCGGGGTCGCTGATGCCGAAACGGATCGGCACCTCGTCCAGAAACAGCGGCTCCGCCCTCGCCTGCCCGCTCGCGCGCAAATAGGCACCCGCCGCGAAGATCAGCTCATAGCAGCCTGTCGCGAAAGCCTCGGCAGGCAGGATCGGGCTGTCCGTGCGCCCGTCAGCATTGGTGCGCATCCGCGCAAGCTCCACGCGCTCAGCGCCATCGAGCCGGTAAAGCGTGACGTCCAGCCCCTCCGCCGGGACGCCCCGCGCCGTATCCAGAACATGCGTCGTCAGAAATCCGGTCATCTTGCCCCCGCGCTCGCTGTGATTTGCCCGATCTTGCAGCGCCTTGCGCGAAACATCCAGCCCTTCGCGCGCGCCACGGGCTTGAGGTCTTTCAAAAATTCCCAGAAAATGAAAATCATTATTCTGCATTATCACATAATCATCCCAACCCGGAGGCCGCCCGTGCAACGTTACCCTCGCAACCTGACCGGATATGGCGCAACGCCCCCCAATGCTGATTGGCCGGGCGGGGCGAAACTCGCGATCTCGCTGGTGCTGAATTATGAAGAGGGCGGCGAGAATTGCCTGCTGCATGGCGATGCTGCCTCGGAAGGGTTCCTCTCCGACATCCCCGGTGCGCAGCCCTGGCCGGGTCAGCGCCATTGGAACATGGAATCGATCTATGACTACGGCGCGCGGGCCGGGTTCTGGCGTCTCCATCGGCTGTTCACCGGGCGCGGCCTGCCGGTCACGATCTACGGCGTGGCCTCGGCGCTTGCGCGCAATCCCGAACAGGTGGCCGCGATGAAAGCCGCCAATTGGGAAATCGCGAGCCACGGGCTAAAATGGGTCGAGCATCGCGACATGCCGGAGGCCGAGGAACGCGCCGCCATCGCCGAGGCGATCCGCCTGCACGCAGAAGTGGTGGGTGAAGCCCCGCGCGGCTGGTATACGGGGCGGTGTTCCGTCAACACAGTGCGACTGGCGGCCGAGACAGGGCAATTCGACTGGATCTCGGACACATACGACGATGACCTGCCGCATTGGATGGAATTCGGGCCCCGCGATCAGTTGATCCTGCCCTACACGCTGGAAGCCAATGACATGCGCTTCGCCACCGCGCCGGGCTGGGTCACCGGGCGCGATTTCGAGGACTATCTCAAGGACGCTTTCGACGTGCTCTATGCGGAAGGCGAAAGCGGCGCGCCCAAGATGCTCTCCATCGGGCTGCATTGCCGCCTGATCGGGCGTCCCGGCAAGATCGCAGCGCTGATGCGTTTCCTCGATCACGCGCAGGCGCATGACGGCGTCTGGTTCGCCCGCCGCATCGACATCGCGCAGCATTGGGCCGCGCAGCATCCGCATCAACGCCGCACCCGCCCCAGCGCCATGTCACAGGCGCAATTCGTCGAGAGCTTCGGCAGCATCTACGAGCATTCGCCCTGGGTCGCCGAACGCGCCCATGCGCTGGAACTCGGCCCCGCCCATGACAGCGCGACGGGGCTGGCCAATGCGCTCGCCCGCGCCTTTCGCAGCGCCAGCGAGGCCGACCGGCTCAAGGTGCTGCGCGCGCACCCGGACCTCGCGGGCAAACTCGCCGCGGCCAAACGGCTCACGCCAGAATCGACCGGCGAACAGGCAAGTGCCGGGCTCGATGCGCTCACAGATGCCGAGCGCGCCAGTTTCGAGCAACTGAACACGGCCTATGTCGCGAAACACGGCTTTCCCTTCATCATCGCCGTGCGCGACAACACCAAGACCTCGATCCTCGCGGCCTTTCAGGCCCGCATCGAGAGCGACACCGAGACCGAATTCGCCACCGCCTGCGCCCAGGTCGAACGCATCGCGGAGTTGCGCCTGAAGGATATCCTGCCCTGATGGCATTTTCTTGCCAAAAATACTCAATACACCCCCTCCGCCAAGCCCGAGGTCTGATGTGACGCGCATCCTCACCCTTTCTGCCCTAACGCAAGACGCCTTCGCGCCTTTCGGCGATGTGCTCGACGTCACAGGCGGGCCCGACAAGCTGATCAATCAGGGGCTCTGCGGGCGCTTCCATGACCGTGCCCGGCTCGATTTCGGCCCGGACGGGCGCGCCGGGATCTCGCTCTTTGACGCGGTCCCCCGCGCCCTGCCCTATCTGCTGGAGATGGTCGAGCGGCATCCCGAGGGCAGCCAGGCTTTCATTCCGATGCATGAACAGGCATTTCTGGTCATCACCGCCCAAGATGAAGGCGGTCGGCCCGGTCGCCCGCAAGCCTTCCTCAGCAATGGCGCGCAGGGCATCAATTTTCACCGTAACATCTGGCACGGGGTGCTTACTCCGCTCAGCCATCCGGGGCGGTTCGCGGTCATTGACCGGATCGGGACCAGCCCCAACCTCGAAGAACACTGGTTCGACACCCCTTGGGAGGTGCGCGCGCCAGCGTGAGGAGGACGCGGCGCGCAAGGCATCTCACACCCCGCCGGGCGATCCTGCCCACGGAACACGACCCGCCTGATGGAGGACAGATCATGGCAGACAGCGCCCTTGGCACCCCGGAACAGTTGCGCGACCCCGATTTCATGCCGCCGCTTTACAAGGCGATCCCGCTCGGCGTGCAGCATGTGCTGGCAATGTTCGTGGCCAATGTCACGCCTGCGATCATCGTGGCTGGCGCGGCAGGCTTCGGCTTCGGCTCCGGCTCGCCGGATTTCCCCAATCTGATCTACATGATCCAGATGTCGATGTTCTTCGCCGGGGTCGCCACGCTGTTGCAGACGATCACGTTCGGCCCGGTCGGCGCGAAACTGCCCATCGTGCAAGGCACATCCTTCGCCTTCATCCCGATCATGATCCCGCTGGTCGCGGGCAAGGGCGTCGATGCCATGGCCGCCGTGATGGGCGGGATCCTCGTGGGCGGGCTCTTCCATGCCGCGCTCGGCACCATCATTGGGCGCATCCGCTTCGCGCTGCCGCCGCTGGTGACGGGGCTTGTGGTGCTGATGATCGGCCTCGCGCTGGTGCGGGTGGGCATTCAATATGCCGCAGGCGGGGTGCCGCTGATGGGCACGGAGCGTTTCGGCAATCTGCAAAGCTGGTCAGTCGCGCTGCTTGTGATCTTCGTCACGCTCGGGCTGAAATTCTACGCACGCGGCATGCTGGCCATTTCAGCGGTTTTGCTGGGTCTTTGCGCAGGCTACGGCGCGGCTTTCGCGATGGGGATGGTCGATTTCTCGGGCATCGGGCGCGCTGCGGCCTTCGCGCTGCCCAATCCGCTCCATTTCGGACTGGAATTCACCGCAGCCGCGATCATCGCCTTCTGCGCCATGGCCTTTGTCTCGGCAGTCGAGACTGTGGGCGATGTCTCGGGCATCACCAAGGGCGGCGCAGGCCGCGAAGCGACCGAGCGTGAGATCCAAGGCGCGACCTATGCCGACGGGATCGGCACGGCGGCCTCCGGGCTTTTTGGGGCGCTACCCAATACCAGCTTCAGCCAGAATGTCGGGCTGATCGCCATGACCGGCGTCATGAGCCGCCATGTCGTGACCATCGGCGCGATTTTCCTGATCTTTGCGGGGCTCTTCCCCAAGGTCGGTGCGCTGATCTCCACCATCCCGATCGAGGTGCTGGGCGGCGGCGTCATCGTGATGTTCGGCATGGTCGTGGCCGCCGGCATCAACATGCTGTCGG
>PXDM01000423.1 GCA_003565055.1 Paracoccaceae bacterium | reverse complement strand
GCGACAGCACCAGAAGCCCGGCCCCGATCAGCAGCCCCTGCCCCGTCGCACTGTGCCGCAGATATATCCCATAGCCCGCAATCAGCACAGCGACGCTGAGATAAAGCCCATTCGCTCCGAGACCCGGCACGAGCTGACCTGCCGCCGCGTTGAATTTTGCCGCATAGGGCACAAACAGGATCACCGCCAGCCACGGTGCCCAGACGGGCGCATCGAGATAGTCGCGCGTTGCCGCGAAGAGATAGAGCAGGATGAAGCCAAGGATCGGCAGGACATCGGCAAGCCCCGCCCATCGCGTCGCATGGGTATGCCAGAGAAACGACCCGACCCCGATCAGCACCAGAATCCCAACCATCGCCTGCGCCAACGCGAGCCCTTTCGCGCGCGGCCAGACCCACCAGGCAGCCAGAAGAAACGCCGCATTCGTCACCGCATTGACGGGCTCGCTCCAGTAGCTGAAATCGGTCCGCTCGCAATAGGCGATGATCTGCTCCATCCCCGCCTCACCTCCGCTCTGCGAAAAACGCTTTCAACAAGGCTTCTGACTCCGCAGCCCCGATCCCGTCATAAATCTCAGGCACATGATGGCTCTGCGGATGCGTGAAGACCCGCGCGCCCTGCCCCACGCCGCCGGATTTAGGGTCCGCTGCGCCATAGTAAAGCCGCGCCAGCCGCGCATGCGAGATCGCCATGGCACACATCGCACAAGGTTCGAGCGTCACATAGAGATCGCATCCCGGAAGCCGCTCTTGCCCCAGAGCGGCACAGGCCGCCCGGATCGCAAGGATCTCTGCATGCGCAGTCGGATCGCATGCTTCCCGCGTGCGATTGCCCGCGCGCGCCAGAACCGCTCCGGCCTCCGACACGATCACCGCCCCCACGGGCACTTCACCGCGCGCCCCGGCCGCGCGCGCCTCCGCCAGCGCCAGTGCCATATGACTGCGAAACCCGCTCATCTGCTCCCGCATCCCTTCTTTCATCTTTGTCCAAATATCCTGGGGGGAGGCGCGCCAAGCGCGCCGGGGGGCAACGCCCCCCATATCACGTAGATCACAGAGCGCGACGACTGCGCCAATGATGCAGGATATCTGACCCGACGGCGCGAGTCTCCACAAGCTCGAAACTGGCCGCATCCGCGAGCTCACGCAGCGCCAGATCGCCAATCCCCGCCAGCCCTTCGGAGCCGATGAACTTGCCCGCCGAGAAGACCATAACGGCATCGACCATGCCTGCGCGCAGAAGCTGTGCTGCGAGCGTCCCGCCCCCTTCGCAGAAAACCCGCGTGATCCCGCGATCCGCCAGCGCGCGCAGCATGCCCGCGACGTGCAAGCCATCTGCGCCGAAATCGGCCCCGATCAGCCCCGCCCCCCTGTCCCGCCAGCGCGCGCGCGCATCCTCGGGCGCGTCGGGGCCATGCAGCAGCCAGACAGGGATCTCGCGCGCAGACGCCCCGAGCCGTCCACCTGCATCGACCCCAAGCCCACGCGCAGCCACAACTCGAACCGGCTGATGCGTCACGCCCAGACCGCGCACCTGCAGGTCAGGGTCATCTGCGCGCGCGGTCCCCGCCCCCACGAGTACCGCATCATGACGCGCCCGCAGCGCATGAACCATGCGGCGTGCCTCAGGCCCTGTGATCCAGCGGCTTTGGCCCGAGGCCGTTGCGATCCGTCCGTC
Organism: Paracoccaceae bacterium; assembly: GCA_003565055.1. Classification (GTDB taxonomy): domain Bacteria; phylum Pseudomonadota; class Alphaproteobacteria; order Rhodobacterales; family Rhodobacteraceae; genus Roseinatronobacter. Next base: position 8,424 of record PXDM01000423.1, on the reverse strand, counting down.
CAGCGTCAGCGCAAGTTTGAGCGTGACAAAGGGCCGCCCTTGCGTGACGCGCAGGAGAAACCCCGCATTGGCGCGTGCGGCGGCCTCCGTCTCGACGCGTTCGACCACCTCGATCCCGGCGCCGCGCAGCATCGCATGCCCGCGCCCTGCCACACGCGGATCAGGATCGGTCAGAGCTGTTACGACACGCGCAACGCCCGCTTTGATCAGGGCATCCGCGCAAGGGGGCGTCTGGCCGTGATGCGCGCAGGGCTCCAAACTGACATAGGCTGTCGCGCCCCGCGCGTCGCAGTTGCGCAGGGCCATGACCTCGGCATGCGGTCTGCCCCCCGGCTGCGTCCAGCCACGCCCGAGGATGCGACCCTCGCGCACCAGCACGCAGCCCACAGCCGGGTTGGGCCAGACGCGCCCCAGCCCGCGCTGCCCGAGCGCGATGGCCAGGCGCATGAAGCGCCGGTCAGCCTCTGTCACCAAGGCTCACTCTGCCTCTTTCGGTTCCGGGCGCAATTCCGAGACGAATTTGTCGAAATCATCCGCCTCCTGGAAATTCTTGTAGACGCTGGCGAAGCGCACATAAGCAACTGTGTCGATCCGCGCGAGGGTCTCCATCACGATCTCGCCGATCATTTTCGACGGGATATCACTGTCGCCAAGGCTCTCCAGTCTGCGCACGATCCCGGAAATCATCTGGTCGATGCGCTCATGCTCGATGGGACGTTTCTGCATGGCGATGCGGATCGAGCGCTCCAGTTTCTCGCGGTCGAAAGCCTCGCGGCGTCCGTTGGATTTCACCACCACCAGATCCCGCAACTGCACGCGTTCATAGGTTGTGAACCGCCCCCCGCAAGCGGGACAGAAGCGCCGCCTGCGAATTGCGCCGTGATCTTCGGCGGGCCGCGAATCCTTCACCTGCGTATCGGTATTGCCGCAAAACGGACAGCGCATGTCCTCTCCCTCGCGTTATTGCTATGCTTATTCACAATAAATATAGGCAAACCGCGATGGATTGGGTAGGGCGAAACGCTTGCCACCAGATCAAGGGGCGCGGTTGTTGCGCGCGAGACTCAACTTGACCTGAGGTTCATCGCACGACAACAACGCGTGTCTGACCCATTCCTTCGGCCTGAACCATGTCGAAAAAAGTCCGGGCGTTTGATGGGTGCAACCGCACACAGCCCGCCGAGGCCGGACGACCGAGACGGCTGATCTGATCCGTGCCATGGATCGCGTAATTGCCCGAATAAAAGACCCCATAGGGCATGGGCGCATTGTTGTAGAGCGATGAGCGATGGTTGCGCGACAGGAATTGCGGTCGCCACGTCCCTGTGGGCGTGATCTTACCTGACCGTGCCGTCGAGACAGGCCATTCATATAAGAGTTGCCCGTGATGATAGACATGCATGATCTGCTGGCTGATGCTCACCCGTGCCACAAGTCGATCCGCTGCCGCCGGTGCCGCCCCCATCGCGAGCAAAGCCACGGCCATCACGGCTGACAAAAACGTTCTGAGCATCACACCCCCACCGCATTATTCACGCCCTTTGCGCGTGTTATTCGTCATTTCCCGGTGAAAAGCAGATTCGAGTCAAGCGGATTTTCGCTCAGATCAGACGCATTACGCCAGCGCTACGACTCGGCTGCAGGCTGTGGCGCATCGGCGCTGCGTAAATGCCGCGCGGCTTGGCTCTTGTCAAATGAGCCGCAAGGTGGGAATGACTGCGGCATGACACAGAAACACGACAAGAAACTCGCGCTTGTGACAGGCGCAACGCGTGGCCTCGGGGCCGCATTGGCGGAAACGCTTGCCAGCAATGGCTGGCATGTCGTGGCACTCGGGCGCACTCTGGGCGCGCTGGAAGAGCTTGACGACCGCATCAAGGCGAAGGATGGAACAGCGACGCTGGCTGCGATGGACATCACACAAGATGATGCGATCCGTCACCTCTGCCGCGATATTCATGATCGCTGGGGGCATCTCGATCTTTGGGTTCACACAGCAATTCATGCCCCCCCAATGAGCCCGGCCGATCATATCGCCCTGAAAGACTGGGAAAAATGCACAGCGATCAACATCCGCGCGACCGGCATGATGATCCCGATGATCGCCCCCTTGCTCACTGCGGCCTCAGAGAAAGCCACGGCCCTTTTCATCGACGACCCGGCCGCACGGGCGAAATTCATGGGAGCCTATGGCGCGTCAAAAGCCGCGCAGATCGCGCTCGCGCGGGCATGGCAGATGGAGAGCGCCAGGATTGGCGCGCGCGTTCTCATTGAGGAGGCCGCGGCGATGCCGACTGCAACCCGGGCGCGGTTCTTTCCCGGTGAAAACCGCGCGGCGCTCACGCCCTGCCATCAGGAAGCCGAACGACTGATGCGCATTATCGCTGACTGAGGCTGCTTGCGCAGAGCATCCCACACATGAAAAAGCCGGCTTACGCCGGCTTTTTCATTAACTCTGGTGACGCTCAGCCTTAATTCGCCTGCCGACGCAGAAAGGCCGGGATCTCGATCCGCTCTTCGGACTCTGCAGGGGCTGGCTCTTCTTCGTAATAGGACGAAAGCGGGGCCGAACGGCGCGCCATCGGTTGCTGCTGTGGTGGTTGCTCGCCACCATGCCCGGCCATCCGGCTGATCAGCGAGCCGATGCCGAAACGAGACGCGCCCTTGTCACCCTCACGCGACGCGGTCGGGTGCTGTGGTGCCACAGGCTGCGGCGCGCGACGTGGCTGACCGCGATCAGATGTCTTGTGCACTGCGCGTTGCAAACGCTCCATCGTTTCAGGAGATGGCACGCCACCTGCAGCCCGCTGGGGCGATGCGACCGCTCGCACCTGTTCACGGGGTGCATAGCCTTGCTGCATATCCGCAACAAGCGGTTCATTCTCGTAATAGAGATCTTGCGGGTGCTGTGCGACCTCTTGCGGGGCCGGGCGCTGCTGAACCGGCGCTTGCTCAACAGGGCGCGGTGCATATTCGGGCTGACGCGCAGCGGCTGCGGGATGCTGCTGGGGCTGACGCGGCGCAGGATCTTCGAAGAGCGTTTGCTGCTCGTAGCTTGGCTCACGGCGCTCTGCAACTGCGGCCACGCGCTGCGGCTCAAGCGCGGGTTCTGGTGCCGGTGCAGGTGCGGGTGCAGGCTTCTCGCTCAGAACCGGGCGCAGTGGCTCGCTCATGCTGCGACGGGGCAGGTCCTGGGCCTGTGTTTTGGCCTCAACGTCAATGCCGGTTGCGACCACCGAGACGCGCAGGACACCTTCCATCGACGGATCGAGTGTCGAACCCACGATGATATTCGCATCCGAATCGACCTTTTCACGGATGCGGTTCGCGGCTTCGTCCAACTCGAAGAGCGTCAGGTCATAGCCGCCAGTGATATTGATCAACACGCCCTTCGCGCCATGCAGGCTGATCTCATCCAGAAGCGGGTTGGCAATCGCTTTTTCGGCGGCGTGGATGGCGCGGTCTTCGCCCTCGGCCTCGCCGGTGCCCATCATCGCTTTGCCCATCTCGTCCATCACGGCGCGCACATCAGCGAAATCGAGATTGATCAGGCCCGGACGCACCATCAGATCGGTCACGCCCTTGACGCCCTGATAGAGCACATCATCGGCCATGGCGAAGGCTTCGGTGAAGGTGGTGCGCTCATTGGCCAGACGGAACAGGTTCTGGTTGGGGATGATGATCAGCGTATCGACGACCTTTTGCAGCGCCTCAATGCCCTCTTCGGCCTGACGCATGCGCTTGTTGCCCTCAAACTGGAAGGGCTTGGTCACGACACCCACCGTCAGCACGCCCAGTTCCCGCGCGGCCTGCGCGATGATCGGGGCAGCGCCCGTCCCGGTGCCGCCGCCCATGCCAGCGGTGATGAAGCACATATGCGAGCCTGCGAGATGGTCGATGATCTCCTCGATCGTCTCTTCGGCTGCGGCGGAGCCCACAGCGGGGCGCGCGCCTGCACCCAGACCTTCGGTGATCTTCACACCCATCTGGATGCGCCCTTGCGCCCGGTTTTGCTGCAGCGCCTGCGCGTCGGTATTGGCGACGACGAATTCCACCCCTTCGAGCTTCTGCTCGATCATGTTGTTGACGGCATTGCCGCCAGCGCCGCCCACGCCGAACACCGTGATGCGCGGGGCCAGATCAAGCTCCTGCTGGGGTTCCGAGAAATTCAATGCCATGTGCCTTCTCCGCCTCTCTTTTCACCGACCACTTTTCTGCATTTCAGCGTCCGGCTGATTGATTTTCCCTAAATCCTACAGCGCTTCACCGATGAGGTCACCAAAAAAGTCACAATTTCGCACCATATATCGCAAATTTTTTGCGGATTTCCGCCGAGTTTGCGCATCGACGCTTGATTTTGTGCTCACCAATTGTCCTTGAACCATTTCACAGCACGCTTCAAGGAGCGCGCCGGGTAATTCTCGACCGGCATCTCGAAGTCCCACCATTCATCCTGCGGATGGGTCGCCAGCAGGCTCAGCCCCACGACGCTGGAAAACGCCTGCCCCGACGCGGCCTGCGGCAGACCGCGCACGCGCACCGGGCGGCCGAGGCGGACCTGCTGTCCGAAGATACGCGCGGCCAGCCCGTCGAGCCCCGGCACCTGCGCCGCGCCCCCGGTCAGAACGACTTGCTGGCTCGGCAGATGATTGAATCCCGCCGCGTCCAGCCGGGCGCGCACTTCCTCGAGGATTTCTTCGATGCGCGGGCGCATGATCCCGATCAGTTCAGCGCGGCTGACGCGGCGGCGGTCCTTGTCCCAATCGCCGCTATCGCCGGTCAGTTCGATCATCTCGCGATCATCCATCGAGGTCGCCTGAACCCCGCCATGCACAGTCTTGATACGCTCGGCGGTGGCAAAATCGACCTGCAACCCCTTGGAGATGTCCGAGGTCACATGGCTGCCCCCCATGCGCACGCAATCAGCGTAGATCATGTGCTTTTTCATGAAGATCGACACGCTCGACGTGCCTGCCCCGAGATCGACACAGGCTGCGCCGAGTTCCTGCTCATCCTCGACCAGCGCCGACATGCCCGAGACATAGGCGCTCGATGCGATGCCCGCGAGTTCCACATCACAGCGCTTGAGCGCGTTGCAGATGTTCTGGATCAGGCTCGTATCAACTGTGACCAGATGCATGTCGCAGGCCAGATCGCGCCCGGTCTGGCCGCGCGGGTCCGACAGGCCGGTGCGGTGGTCGAGCGCGAAATTGATCGGCTGGGCATGGAGCACGTCGCGCCCCGCCCCGAAATCGGGCATGTCGCAGGCCGCCATCACGCGCGCAATATCGTTTTCCGTCACGACGGGCTCTTCGAGCGCGATCTCGCCTGCGAGCCCGTAGGAGCGCACATTCCCGCCCGAGAGGCAGACCATCACATGATCGACCCGCGCCTGCGCCATCTTCTGCGCGGCCTGAAGTGCCGTGCGGATCGCGCGTTCAGTTTCGGCCATGGCCGAAACCTCGCCATAGCGCACGCCGCTTGAGCGCGTCGTCCCTGCCCCGATCACGCGAAACGCCGCCTGCCCGGCCATATTGCCGATGCCCGGCTCATCGAGCGCATTGGCGCTCGGGTCGAGCTTCAGGACCACCGCCGCGATCTTGTAAGTGCCGATATCGAGTGCCGCAATCACACCGCGCTGCATGGCCGCACGGCGCATCTGGCGCATGGCACGTTGGGAGGCATAGGGATCAAACATCATTGAATAGTCTCCGTGGATTGGGCGCGGATTTCCCGCAGCGTGTCCATCGCGCCTTCGCTCAGGCGCATGACAGGGCGGGAGGGATTGCGCAGATCAGCAATAATCAGGTCGCGTGATAAAAGGTCCTGGGCCTGTTCGAGCGCGATGACGCGCTCCAGCGCGGCCAATGCGCCGGTTTCGGGCAGTTTGATGCGCTGGCCGCGATCAAGCACCACATCCCAGCGCCGCTCGCCCATCCGCACCAGCCCCAGAGCGCGTTCCCCGAGGGGCGTCGCGGCTTCCAGAAGGTCGAGCGCCTCGCGTATCTCGGCATCCGCCCCGGCCCCGGCAATCAGCGGCAGGTCCGGGCGATAGGACCGGCTGAGCGCATAGGCCACCCGGATGCCCTCGGCATCGAGCAATTCCAGCCCGTTTTCGGAGCGCCAGAGCACCACAGGCTTGCGTTCATGCACCGTCAGCGCCAGCACGCCATCGGAGCGCAGCCGCAGATCCGCAGCACGCACCCAGTCAAGCGCCTCCACCTCGCGCCGCAGAGCATCGAAATCGAGCCGGAAAGATGATTTCGGCAATTCCGGCTCCAGCATCGCGCGCAAGGCGACGTCAAGTTCCGGGGTGACATCGGGCCATTCAACAGTCGTGACGATGAATTCCGGGCGGTCCACGATGGAGGCGTAGGCCGCTTCATATTTCTCGGCGATCGTCTGACGGTTGGCCTCATTCGAGAGATAAAGCGCAACTGTCGAAAGCGCGAGCACAGCGGGAAGCCCGTATTTCAACGCGCGGCGGTAGATCGGTGTCAACCAGATGCGCTGCAAACGGTAGCCGAGACGGCTGTCGCGGAACCGTGCGCGGGGCCGCCGTCGCGCATGGGGCTGCGGCTGCGCCATCGACAGATCGACGAAGCGCGCCATCTGCTCGGGCGTGACGGCCTGCCCCAGCCCCGCACCCAGGGCCGCCATGCTGGTCGCCCCGGTCGGCACCTCGGATGCGCCGGACCCTGAAACCAGTTCTTCCCCCATCGCCTGCAGGGTGTCGTCAAGGCTCGCGCGATGACAATCTGCCGGGCTGATGCCAGGCATCGCGCGCATCCGCGTGGTGTTTTGCGCCAAAGGCAAGACAGCCACCGGGATGTCCGGCAGGATCTCGTCCTGTGCGTATTCGTCGGCACGGGTTGCGCCCAAATGGTCCCAGAAACCCGGCGCGTCATCGGGATCTGTGACGGGGCGCGCGTCATCTTGCGGCTCTATCGGTCGCATGAGGCATCCTCCACGATCCAGCGGCACAGGTCGGAAAAGCTGATCCCGCAATGCGCGGCCTGTTCAGGAACCAGTGATGTGGGCGTCATACCGGGCTGGGTGTTGGTCTCCAGCAGCACCAGCCCGTCAAGCCCGCGCGCCGCATCCCAACGAAAATCCGTGCGGCTGATGCCCCGGCAGCCCAGCACCTGATGCGCTCGCAACGCATAGTCGAGGCAAGCTGCGTGAATCTCTGCCGGGACCTCGGCGGGCAGGATGTGATGCGAGCCGCCGGGCTTGTATTTGGCGTCGTAGTCATACCAGCCGTCGGTCACAATATCCGTGACCGTCAGCGCGCGGTCACCGATGACCGTTGTGGTCAATTCACGTCCGGGCGCGAAGGCCTCGACCATGACGATCTCGGGCATATCATCCGACAAGCGCGGCGGGGCCTCGGCGCCCTCTTCGACCAGATAGACGCCGACGGAACTGCCCTCGTTATTGGGCTTGATGACATAGGGCGGCGGCAGAAGATGCGCGGCCATGGCCTGCGCTTTGGGCGCGAGCCTTGACGCCACGACCGGCAGCCCGGCTTCGCGAAACGCGGCCTTGGAGCGCTCCTTGTCCATCGCCAGCGCCGAGGACAGGACGCCCGAATGCGTATAGGGCAAGCGCAGCCATTCGAGGATGCCTTGCAGGCAGCCGTCTTCGCCGAAGCGACCATGGAGCGCGTTGAAAACGATATCAGGTGCGATCTCGACCAGACGCTGCACGACATCGCCGCGCGCATCCAACTCGATCACCTCAAAACCCGCCACCCGCAACGCCTTCGCGCATTCATGCCCTGATGACAGTGACACCTCGCGCTCAGACGAGAGACCACCTTTCAGCACACATATCCGGGGGGCTGCCCTGCTCGACATGCCCATTCCCACTGCCTCTGAGCCTTTTGCGGCCCTTATTGCCCGTATTTTCCGGGCGTTATCTTATTGATCCGCGCTCAATTTAAGCGGCGGGACATCTGCGCCCGGCATTGCCTCACCGACCCGCATGATTTCCCAGTGTAGCGAAATTCCGCGCAGATGCAAAACCCTTTTTCGCACCTCCTCGCCCAGAGCTTCCAGCTCTGCCGCCGTCGCCCCGCCGGAATTGATCAGGAAATTCGGATGCTTGGCCGACATCTGCGCGCCGCCCAACCGCGCGCCGCGCAGGCCCGCCTCCTCGATCACTTTCCAGGCTTTCAACTCATGGCTGTCATCCGCCTGCCCGGTCGAGGAAAACCCGGCCGGATTGCGAAAGGTCGATCCCGCGCTGCGCTCCTTCGTGGGCTGGGTCGCATCGCGCTTGGCGAGTTGCTCGTCCATCCGCGCATGCAAAACCGCCGGGTCGCCCTCTGGCGCATGGAAGCGGGCGGTGGTGATGACCATACCCTCGGGCAGATCGGACTGGCGATAGGCGAGCTTGAGCGCGGCGGCGGGGATCGTGTGG
>PXDM01000228.1 GCA_003565055.1 Paracoccaceae bacterium | reverse complement strand
GATCTGGAACGCACATTGCGCGAGGAATACGAACCCATGCTGCGCGCAATCTATGACGCGCCAGTGCCGGTTATCGCCGCTGTGAATGGCACCGCAGCCGGGGCCGGGGCCAATCTGGCGCTGGCGGCGGATGTGGTGATCGCTGCGCAATCGGCGAGCTTCATTCAGGCTTTCACCCGGATCGGGCTGATCCCCGATGCGGGCGGCACGTGGTTCCTGCCGCGCCAGATCGGCTTTGCCCGCGCCATGGGGACGATGCTCTTCGCCGACCGGATCAGCGCCGAACAGGCCGCCGAGTGGGGCATGATCTGGGAAGCGGTGGGCGACGCGGAGTTCGAGGCCGCATGGCACGCGCGCGCGCGTATGCTCGCCGATGGGCCGACGATTGCCTATCGCAACATCCGCCATGCCCTGCGCAAGAGCCTGTCGAACCCGCTCAATACGCAACTCGCGCTTGAGGCGCAGTTGCAGTCCGAGGCCGGGAAGACCCGCGATTTTCAAGAAGGCGTCATGGCGTTTCTCGAAAAACGCCCAGCGCGTTTCGAGGGGCGCTGAGCGCGGTCAGAAGAGCGGCGCGTATTTCCAGGCATCCGCATCCGGCGTGACCGCGTCGAGGTCATATTCCGCCGCTTGCAGCCGCTTCGCGATCCCCAGACCGTCAGCCGCTGCGCGGTCGACCAGCGCGCGCCCGGCCTCCACGTCTTGCGCGACGCCGCGCCCGCGGATCATGTCGATGCCGTGGTTATAGAGCCCCACCGCGTCGCCCATTTCGCCCGCGCGGCGGCTCCATTCGGTGGCGCGGTCCGGGTCTTCATCGGCGCCAAGCCCGTTATGGTCGAGCTGGCTCATCCAGGTCATCGCCTGCGTCCAGCCCGCATTCGCGCAGGCCTCGAAGATGATGCGCGCCTGTTCGTGCCGCCCGGCCTTGGTCGCGAGATAGCCATTGGCACAGACGATCATATCGACATCCCCGCGCCGGGCGCGCTCGACCAGCCGCTCCAGCGTCATTTCTTCGGGGTTGGTGGTGCCATATTGCGAGAAATCCTCCTCCTCGGCCATCGCGGGCAGGGGCAGGGCAGGCAGGGCGAGCAGGCAAAGAGGCAAAAGCGCGCGCATGGGAATCTCCTTTATCGGGCCTTGCGGGTCATGATCCCACGGGCCGGGTCGAAGCCCCAGAAGGCAAGGCCGAGGAAGACGGCGAACGTCAGCGTGACCCAGCCCAGGGCTTCGAGGTTGAGGCGCAGATAGAGCGCGAAGCGGATCAGTTCGACCGCATGGGTGAAGGGGTTGAGCGCGCAGATGTCGCGCAACAGCGTCGAGGATTCGGCCATCCGCCAGAGCGGATAGAGCGCGGTCGAGAGGAAGAACACCGGGAAGATGACGAAATTCATCACGCCCGCGAAATTCTCCAGCTGCCGGATGGTGGAGGCGAGAAACAGCCCCACGGCCCCCAGCATCAGCCCTGCGACGAGAAGCGCGGGCAGCACCCAGAGATAGCCCATCGGGGGCAGTCTGATGCCATAGGCATAGGCAATCGCGAGGAAGGCATAGGCTTGCAGGATCGAGACCAGCACGCCCGCGAGCAATTTGCAAAACAGCAGCCACCAGCGCGGCAGCGGCGCGGTCAGCAAGAGCCGCATCGAGCCCATTTCGCGGTCATAGACAAGGCTCAGCGCCGATTGCATCGCGTTGAACAAGAGGATCATCGCGACGAGGCCGGGGATGATATATACCTCGTAGGTGATATAGGTCTGATAGGGCGGGATGATCGAGAGGCCGAGCGCCGCGCGGAAACCTGCGGCGAAGACCAGAAGCCAGACCAGCGGGCGCACGAGCGCGGCCAGAAACCGCTCGCGCTGGGTGATGAAGCGCAGCGCTTCGCGCCAGAGGATCGCGGTCAGGGCGCGCAGATAGGGCGTCATGCCGCCGTCTCCTCGGTCAGAGCCATGAAATGCGCGGCCAGACCATGTTCGGGCGCGATCTCGCCCGCGCGGCCGCGTTGCAGGATCTGGCCTCGATGCAGGATCAGGACCGTGTCCGAGGGCGTGACCTCATCCACCAGATGCGTGGCCCAGAGCACGGCCAGCCCGTCATCGCGCGCGAGCCGGTGGACATGATCCGTGATCGCGGCGCGCGCCCGCGCATCAAGCCCGACAGTGGCTTCGTCGAGCAGCAGCAGGCGCGGGCGATGCATGAGCGCACGCGCGATTTCCAGCCGCCGCCGATGCCCGCCATTGAGATTGCGCGCCTTCTCGCCCGCGCGTTCCGTCATGTCGAGCCGGTCGAGCACTTCCGCCGCGCGCATCGCGGCCTCGCGCCGCGACAGGCCATGCAGCGCGCCGAAATAGGCCAGATTGCGCGCCACGCTGAGATCGAGATCGAGCGTCATCTGCTGAAACACCACCCCCATCTGCGCAAGGGCCGCGCGCGGCGCGGCCTGTAAATCCTGTCCCATCACGGCGATCCTGCCCTGACGGGCCACGAAAAGCCGCGTGAGCAGCGCAAACAGCGTCGATTTGCCCGCGCCATTGGGGCCAAGCAGCGCGCAGAATTCGCCGGGCACCACGCGGAAAGAGACGCCTTTCAGCGCCTCCTTCCGACCGTAGCGAAAGCTCAGATCCGCGACGTCAAGTGCGTCCATCAGCCCCCCGCAGGGCGATAGGCCGCCCCCCAGGGAAACCGCCCGACCTTGATGGTTTTCACAGGCTCCTCCCGAACCAGATCAATGATCGTAACATCGCCGGAGACGCCATTGGTTGTAAAGAGTTTCGTCTCATCATCCGACATCGCCATATGCCAGACGCGCCGGCCGACCTGATGATAGCCCAGCACCTCGTATGTCTCGATATCGACCACGGCCACGCGGTTGGCGGGGCCGAGCGCGACATAGGCGCGGGTCATGTCCTCGGTCAGCCGGAAGCCCACAGGCTGGACGTCATGGGGGTGGATATCGGGGATCTCAAAGCGGATTTCGGTGATTTCCTCCAGGGTTTCGGTGTCGAAGACATGCAGGCCCCCGCCGATTTCGGCACTGACGAAGAGGCGCTTGTCATCCGTGGTGAATTCGGCATGGCGCGGGCGCGAGCCGACCAGCGAGTTGTGGAAGATCTCGAAGCTCTCGGTGTCGATCCAATGCGCCATATTGGTCGTTTCCGCCGTGGTGATGGCGATGGTGCCTGCGTGGTTGATCGCCTTGCCCTCGGGCTCCACGCCGACGGGGATCTGCGCGACGATGCGGCGGTCCTCGACATCGAGCACGGAGGTGATGTTGTCATCTTCGTTGGAAATCCAGATATGGCGGTTGTCAGGATGCAGCGCGAAGGTCTCGGGGTTTTCGCCCGAGGGCAGGTTGTGCAGGATCTCGCGGGTTTCGACGTCGATCACCTGAATCGTGCTGTCATCGGAGGCACAGAGATAGGCGACCTTGTGATCATGGCTGAACATGATCCCGCGCGGGCGTGCGCCGACCTCGATCGTCTCGACCACTTCCATGGTTGTCACGTCGATGATGCTGACCGTGGCATCACGCTCATTCGAGATCCAGACCTCCTGCGCCATGGCGGGCGCGGCCAGAAGGGCCGACAGGGCAAGTGTGGAGACAGTGTTGCGGATCATGGTCTGTTCCTTTCAGTTGAAGGCCGTGCAGGCCGTTTCAGGGCGGTCGCGGCCCAGCGTGTCGAGTGTGTTGGTTTCATGCAGGAAGCCCGGCATGGGCGTCATGGCGACAAGTGCTGTGGCTGTCGCCACGGGCATCGGCTGGCGCATCTGGCCGTTCCAGTCGCGATAGGTGATGGCGGCCCCCTTGAAGGCCGCAAGCTCGAAATCCGGGCCGAGCAGATAAGCGCGGATCGCCTCGGCCTCGCCGGTGTTGAGCCGCGTCACGGCTTCGCCCACCGAGCGCACTGCCGCCCATGCGGCGTAATCCACAGCGCCCATCGTCCGGTCGGCCATGCGCTTGAAACGCAGTTGCAACTGTGCCGCCCCGTAAGCCTCCACGCGGTCGGACCATGCGTCCGGTCGCGCGCCGCTTGAGCCTGCGACCGGGCGGGGCTCCCATGCGTTGAATTCCAGAAACGGGCCGAAATCCCCGGCTTCATCAGCGACGAGCATCACGTGATGGCTGGGGAAATCCTGCGTGAAGACCGGAAATTCCTGCCCGATATTGCGCCGCATATCCGAGGACATGTCCCATTCACGCTCGGCCCGGATCCGCGCGCCGAATTTTGTCGCCGAATCGCGCAGTGCCTGCGCGAAGGCCATATCGGCCTCGCGCTGGCCGGTGATCATGACCAGATCGCTCCAGCGCCGCGACACCAGAAACTGCATCAGCGCATCCGCGCGCATGGCGTAGCTTGGCATCGTATGCAGCACATTCGCGCGGCAGTCGGCTTCGCGCAATGTCTCGGCCTCGGCGCTGGCGTTGAAGATCAGCGCGCCCTCGGCTTCGGGCAGATCGGCGAGCGCCAGAAGCGCCTCGGCGGGGGCATTGACGATGAGGATGCGGTGCTGCGCGAGCACGTCGCGCGCAGCGTCCAGCCAATCCGCGCCCACGGGCACGATGGTATCGCTGAGCGTGTAGTTATGGCCCATGAAGCCGCCGGTCGTGGCATTATCCGCAAGCCCCAGATGCGCGCCCATCCGGCCCAGATCCTCGGGGATGGGGTCGAGATTGGTCAGCACCGGCGGGCGTTCGACTTCCATCTCCAGATAGGCCATCGGCACGTCGGTATTGGCCAGCGCTCCGGTCGCCAGAACCGTGGCGAGAATCGTGGGAATTGTCAGGGGTGTTTGCGTCATCAAGCCTCCTCCCAAAGGTTGAGGCAACGCTAGCCGAGCCGTGCAAATGGGGGAATACGACCATGGTCTTATTCTGCCAAGCCTGCAGCGATGGTTAGTCTGGTGCGCACATGTAGATGGAGGAGACAGACATGAAACGCATCACGACACTGGCCGCAGCGGGCTTGCTGGCCCTGACCGGGACCGCCCATGCGATCGGGGGCGATCTGGCCTCCCTGCCAGAGGCGTTGGAGCTGAAAGTCGGCACCGGCGACAATGGATTCGGCATGGAGCCGAATGAATTCCAGATGCAGACCGGGCAGGCTTACCGTCTGACGGTGCAGGCCGTCGGCTGGCACGAATGCAACTGGGAAGCGCCGCGGTTTTTCCAAAATGTCTGGCTGCGCAAGATCGAGGCCGGGAATATGGAGATCAAGGTCGCGCAACTCAATGAGCTGGAGATGGACATGGATGGCGAGGTGGAGATTTTCCTCGTCCCGATCCGTCCGGGGACGTATAATTTCGGTTGTCGCGGGCTGGAAGATCGCGGCATGACCGGCACGTTTGTTGTCGAATGATCTGGCTTGCAGGAAACGACACATGGAGCTGACAAATCTTCGCCGTGCCAGTCTGGCGGCAGCACTGGCTTGCGCGCTCGCCAGTCTGACCCCAGCACAGGCTGAAAACCATCCCGTGCTCGATCACGCCGATTTCGACCGTGTTTTCGCAATCACCACGTTTGAGCACCGGATTTATCGCAGCGCTGATCGCACAGCCTATCCTGACACGCTGGAGCGATTCGCGGAGCTGTTCGCGCTCGGCGGCTACCGGATGGAGCCGCCGAATGACGATAATGAATGGTATGCCCGGACCTATCTCTGGGCACCGTCGATGGTTGTGATGTCACTTGGCGAAACGGTGCTGCTGGAGTTCTTCGGCATCAACGGGGAGCAACATTCCAGCGAGTTGCTTGACCCGTCCGGCGCCGTCATCGCCGAATTCGAGGTGGCGCGTGGCGAGATCACGCAACTGCCTTTCACGCCGGACAGCACCGGGATTTTCGAGTTCGTCTCGACCCAGCGCCTGCCGGGGATGGTGGGGCAGATCCTTGTGATCGAGTAACTGGTCGGCCCCGCAAATCCGCGGGGCCATCTTATCCATTGGTCGCATGGCCGATGGTCGAATAGCGCGGCCGGGTCGATCCCGGTTAGACCATGCTAAACCCGCATTCAGGAGACATGATATGACACATCCCCGCAGCACCCTGTCACTGGCCGCTCTCGCGCTGACGTTCTCGGCGGGCATGGCCGTTTCGCATGGCGATGTGACGCCGCAGCCTGTCAATACCGAAGGTTTGCCCGAGCTGACCGATGGTTGGGAATTTGAAAACCCGTTCCGCGATCCTGACGGCGATCACTGGGAGCGCGCGCTGCGTGTCGGCGATAGCGGCTACGGCCAGAACTGCGCGCGTTGCCACGGGCTGGAAGCGGTCTCGGGCGGGCTGGCCCCGGATCTGCGTTTCCTGATGGCCGAGGAGATGGATGACGAATGGTATATGGAGCGCATTCGTCGCGGCTCGGGCGACCGGATGCCTGCCTATGAAGAGCTGATGAACCAAGAAGCCATGTGGGCGATCCGCACCTATATCGAAACCCGCCCCGATCCCGATGGCATTGCCGAATTCATGCCGCGTCTGCGCGAGATCCGTGATGGTCTGCGCGACAAACAGACCGAGATTGCCGAAGGCAATGCCACAGCTGACGATTTCGCCGATGAGATTGCCGCTCTGCATGTCGAACTGGCCGAGATTGCCGAGCAAGTGCCGACACTCTCTGGCGCACCCAAGGCCGACAGCATTGCGCGGCGCGCGGCTGTGATCCTTGAGCGCGGCGGTGACCGCTTCCTGCGCGATGCCGATGAGACCCTGACCATCGGCCTGTCGGTCTCGCGCTGAGCCTTTCCACACGGAGACGCTGATGACCTTGAGAACCTCCCTGTCAGCTCTTGTGCTGATGACTGTCCTGACCCTCGCCGGGTCAGGACTTTTTGCGCGTGAATTCCCTTCGGACGATTCGGGCCGGGACCGCGTGGGTATCGACTATGACGCGATCATGGAGCGCGGCTTCATCGAGATTGGCGTCTATGAGGATTTCGCCCCCTATTCCTGGCGCGACGAGACCGGCGCGCTGGTCGGTGTCGATATTGACCTCGCCCAGATCATCGCGGACGGGTTGGGGGTGGATCTGCGGCTGATCGACCTGCCGGCGGATGAAGATGTCGATGCGGATCTTCGCAACTATGTCTGGCGGGGGCATTACATGGGGCGGCGCGTGGTCAATGTGCTGATGCGCGTGCCCTATAATCGCGAACTGGATTACCGCAACGAATTGGCCGCGCTGACAGGGCGCTATGCGCAGGAACGAATCGCGATTGCCTACCGGGTCGAGGATTTCCCCGATGAGCCGCCCTTTCCCGGCAGTTTCCAGTCCCGCCCTGTGGGGGTCGAGACCTACCAGCTTGCGGATTTCTACCTGACCGGGCTGCCGGGCGTGTTGCCCAATATCACCCGCCGTCGCCATCTGGCCGATGCGATTGATCTCATGCGCGCAGGCGAGGTGACCGCCGTCATGGGTATCCGCGCGCGGCTGGAGCATTACCTGCGCCATGACCCGGATTTCGCGATCGAGAGCGGCCCGCTGCCGGGGCTCGCCATCGGGTCATGGCCCGTGGGGATCGCGACGGCTTTCTACACGGCGCGGATGCTCAGTTATGAGGTCGATGACATCCTGACAGCGGCGGTGCGCGATGGGCGTGTCGCGGCGATTTACGAAGCCCATGGGCTGAGCTGGGACGAGCCGCAACGCTAGCTACACCATGGTCGTAAGACCATTGGCCAATTTCGCGGCCCTCACGGTTTCGCGATACTTTACTTTCACTGATCAAGCCGCGCCTTGCCGATCCCCGGCCAAGTCCGGCCCCCTAGGGAGGAAGAAGGATGAACAGATTCGTACTGGCCACATGTGCCGGGATCATGGCGGCCCCGCTGGCAGTGGCACAGGTTACCGAAGAGGACCTGGCCAATGACCAGAGCATCACGACGCAAGTGGTGACCAATGGCATGGGCCGCGACTGGCAGCGCTACAGCCCGCTTGATCAGATCAACACCGAAAGCGTGCAGAACCTCTTCCCGGCCTGGAGCTTCAGCTTCGGCGGCGAGCGCCAGCGTGGCCAGCAGAGCCAGCCGCTGATCTATGACGGGGTGATGTATGTGACCGGCTCCTACAGCCGCGTCTTCGCGCTGGACGTCAAGACCGGCGCCAAGCTCTGGCAGCATGACGCGCGTTTGCCCGAAGGTATCCTGCCCTGCTGTGACGTGATCAACCGGGGCGCGGCGATCTACGGCGACAACATCATTTTCGGTACGCTCGATGCGCGCATCGTGGCGCTGAACCGTCACACCGGCGCTGTGGTCTGGAATCGCCGCATCGCGGATTACCGCGAGGGCTACAGCTACACTGCCGCACCGCTGATCGTGAACGGTCTGGTCATCACCGGCAATTCCGGTGGTGAGTTCGGCATCGTGGGCGCAGTGGAAGCCCGCGACGCCGAGAATGGCGAACTGGTCTGGCGTCGTCCGGTGATCGAGGGTCATATGGGCGAGCTCAATGGCGAAGAGAGCACCATGACGGGCGAGCTGAACGCGACATGGCCGGGTGACATGTGGCAGACGGGGGGCGGTGCGCCCTGGCTGGGCGGCAGCTATGACGCCGAGACTGACACGCTCATCTTCGGCACGGGCAACCCCGCGCCCTGGAACAGCCATCTGCGCGAAGGCGACAACCTCTATGCCGCAAGCCGCATCGGGATTGATCCGGCCACGGGCGAGATCAAGTGGCATTTCCAGACCACTCCGTGGGAAGGCTGGGACTATGACGGCGTGAACGAAGTCATTCCCTTCACCGATGCCGAGGGCAATGGCCGTCTGGCCACCGCAGACCGCAATGGCTTCTTCTATCTGCTGGACCGCGAAGACGGCTCCTTCGTCGATGCCATGCCCTTCGTGAGCGACATCTCCTGGGCGAGTGGCATTGACGAGACAGGCCGCCCGATCTTCAACCCCGAAAACCGTCCCGGCAACCCGGCGGATTCGGCGGATGGCGAGCGCGGTGAGGTCGTCTGGGCGGTTCCGGGCTTCCTCGGTGGCAAGAACTGGCAGCATATGGCCTATTCGCAGCGCACCGGCTATTTCTACGTGCCGTCGAATGAATGGGGCATGGATATCTGGAATGAGCCGATCACCTATCGTCAGGGCGCGGCCTATCTGGGCGCGGGCTTCACCATCAAATCGCTCTTTGACGACCATATCGGATCGTTCAAGGCGATTGACCCCAACACGATGGAGATCAAGTTCGAGGTCCATAACCGCGCGCCGCTCTGGAGCTCGGCCATGGCGACGGCTGGGGGGCTTGTGTTCTACGGCACGCCCGAAGGCTATATAAAGGCGATCAATGACGAGACCGGCGAAGTGCTTTGGCAGTTCCAGACCGGCTCGGGCGTGACGGGCCAGCCGGTGACTTGGGAAGATGAAGACGGGGTGCAATGGCTCGCGGTCGTGTCGGGCTGGGGCGGGGCTGTGCCGCTCTGGGGCGGCGAAGTCGCGCAGGAAGTGGCCTATCTGAACCAGGGCGGTTCGGTCTGGACATTCCGCATCCCCAACCAGTTGCTCGCCGCTGCCGAGTGAGCACCAGTTGAGTGAGTTGCAGGACCCCGGCCCGCGCGCCGGGGTACTTGCGTGTTGCCGCCATAGTCGAAGGTCGCATATGCGCGCGCTCACCCCTGGCTTATCCTGACCCACATGCTGACGATTCTGCGCCTTGTGATCCTGTCCCTGCTTCTCGCCCTGCCCGCGCGCGCGCAGGTGTTGAGCCCGGATGAGATGCAGGCCTATGTGCCCCCGCCCTTCGCGCTGGGCGAGGCGCTCAATGACAAGGGGCTCTACCGTGTCGTCAATTCCGGCGGCGCGCCTGCGGGCTACGCCTTCACCACGCAGCCCTATGCTGCGCTGCCGGGATTTGCGGGCGCGCCCATCAACGCGCTGGTTGTGCTCGACCGCGACGGTACCTTCGTCACAGTCCGCGTGATCCATCACAATGAGCCGATCTTCATTTCCGGCATGGGCGAAGGCCCCTGGCGCGAATTTTTCGAGCAATATGCGGGCAAGTCGATCTGGTCGCCCATGACCATCGGCACGCCCTATGGCGGTGCGGATGCGGGCTCGTCGCTGGTGCATCTCGACGGGATCACGAAGGCCACGGCCTCGGTGCGGATCGCGCATGAATCGATCATGGCTGCCGCGCATGCGGTCGCGCGTGACCATATGCAGGGCCGTGTCGCAGCCCCTGCCGCGCGGCCCGATTTCCGAG
>PXDM01000531.1 GCA_003565055.1 Paracoccaceae bacterium | reverse complement strand
TGGGGTGAAACTCCATCATCCGCGCCAAAAGCGCGTCCGAATTCCGGGCCGTCATGGCGTGGGGGGTCCCGCGACCGGCGCAGGCGCAGCAACGGGATCAGGGCGTGGCAGATCCCCGTGCACGACTGCGCTTTGTTTGGTCAGCATGCGCAGGATTGTCGCAATTTCCGCACGCAGATGCTTGCGCGCCGTCACCCGGTCGAGCATCCCGTGTTCCAGCAGATATTCTGCGCGCTGGAAGCCCTCGGGCAGCTTTTCGCGGATCGTCTGTTCGATCACGCGTGGCCCGGCAAAGCAGATGAGCGCGCCGGGTTCTGCGATCTGAACATCGCCAAGCATCGCATAGCTCGCCGTCACGCCGCCCGTGGTCGGATGGGTGAGCACGACGATATAGGGCAGGCCAGCTTCGCGCAGCATGTCCAGCGCAACGGTGCTGCGCGGCATCTGCATCAGCGACAGGATGCCTTCCTGCATCCGCGCGCCACCGGCAGCCGCAAAGAGCACAAGCGGCAATTTGCGCTTCACGGCATGTTCGCAGGCCGCGATGATCGCATTGCCGACATACATGCCCATCGAGCCCGCCATGAATTCGAAATCCTGCGCCACGGCGACAATGCGCGTGCGCAGGATCTCGCCCTCGGCCACCAGCATCGCCTCGCGCTCGCCGGTCTGTTTCTGCGCGGCGCGCATCCGGTCGGGATATTTCTTCTGGTCGCGGAAATGCAGCGGATCGGCAATCGGCTGAGGCACGGCAATTTCCTGATAGACACCGCCATCGAAGAAGGAATGAAACCGCTCGCGTGGCGGGATATTCATGTGATGTCCGCAGGAGGTGCAGACCCGCTGGTTCTCGGTCAGCTCGCGATGAAACAGCATCGTGCCGCATTCGGGGCATTTTTCCCACAGGTTCTCCGGCATCTCGCGGCGCGAAAACAGCGAGTTGATCGTGGGGCGGACGTAATTGGTGATCCAGTTCATCGGGGCATCCAGCATCAAGTTGTCGGGCAGATAAGCCGCGCGGGGGAGAAATGCAATCAGCGCTTGCGCAACACATAGCGGCAGGCCGCCCAGATCAGGATCATCCCGAAGATGTCGAACGCAATCAGCGGGAGCA
The DNA here is from genome assembly GCA_003565055.1 of Paracoccaceae bacterium. Taxonomy (GTDB): domain Bacteria; phylum Pseudomonadota; class Alphaproteobacteria; order Rhodobacterales; family Rhodobacteraceae; genus Roseinatronobacter. Next base: position 9,130 of record PXDM01000531.1, on the reverse strand, counting down.
TCTGGTCCGTATCGCGTGCCGAGAAGGGCAGCCGGTAGAGGGCCAGCCCGTCAAGTGCCTCGCCGGTGGTGAACAGCAACATCGCAAAGAGATTATTGCCGAAATGCAGCCCCCAGGCCATGCCCAGCGAGCCCGATCTCGCGGTCAGATCCGCCATGATGAGCCCGAAAAAACCCGTCACGAAGACAATCAGCCAGACCGAATCGCCCATCTCCTCGGGCGCATAATGGACCAGCCCGAAGAGCACTGACGGCAGCACCATCCACACCCAGCGCGAGGCGAAGCGGGCGGCGAGTTGTTGTTGCATATAGCCGCGAAAGACCAGTTCTTCCGCGCCTGTCTGGATCAGCAGCCCGGCCAACGCCAGCGGCAGGAAGATCAGCCAGACCGAGCGGTCGACATTTGGCGTCAGATCAAGCCCAAACAGGAACCAGAGGATGCCGGGCAAGGCGAAGAGCGTCAGGATGCCGAGCCCGAGGGCAAAATCGCGAATGACCAGATGCCGCGGCCCGAAAAGCGAGGCGATGGAGCGCTTGTGCAGCCAACGGGTCGCGGCGAAGACGCCGAGCGCCATGCCCGCGAAGGTCAGCAGCAGCACGATCAGCCCCTCGGGGGTGGCCCCGGAGCCGATGAGCGCCAAGGCCTGTTCCAGCGTGGCACCGCCTTGCGCCAGCCAGACAGCGACGAAGACGAGGCCCATCCAGGCCATGTAAATGACCATCATCAGGCCCAACCCGACCAGAAGCCGCCACAGCTGCGGGCGCAACCGGGCGGGGGCCACGTATTGGTCGAATATGAGCGGGCTGAGCAGCATGACGGGCCTTCACCTAGTCCAGACAGATGCCGCCTTTAGACCGCGTTCGGCGGGGGGCTTCAACCCCGTGTTGCATGTCGCGTGACATTGTGACCGGGCCGTGAGACTGTGGCGGGCGGGAACGGAAAAGGTGCGGGACATGGCAGGCGCGACGGTCATCCTCGTGATCATTCTGCAGGTGGGCTTCATTATCCGGGCGCTGCTGCGCACCGGGCTGACGCCCCCCGCACGCCTGGCCTGGATCGCGGTGATCTCGGCGCTGCCCGGCCTCGGGATCGGGGCGTATTTTCTCTTTGGCGAGGTTCGGCTGGAGCGCGCCAAGCGCGAGCGAATGCGCGAGGTGCGCAATCAATTGCTTGCAGTTGCGCCGCGCGATGCCCCCACTGATCAGATCAGGGGCCCGTCACGTCCGGCCTTCGCGGCAGGGCGCTCGATCAGCGGTTTCGATCCGCTGCCCGGCAATCGTCTGACCCTTCTGCCCGAGGGCGATGACATGATGGAGGATGTCTTTGCCGCGATCGAGGCGGCGCGTAATCACGTTCATGTCCTCTTTTACATCTGGCTGCCCGACCAGACCGGAACCCGCATGGCTGACGCGCTTTGCGCAGCGGCACGGCGCGGGGTCGCCTGCCGGGTCCTCGTCGATGATCACGGGGCCCGACATCTGATCCGCTCACCGCTCTGGCAGCGGATGAAAGGCGCGGGCGTGGCGCTGGAGCGCGCGGCACCTGTCGGCAACCCCTTCGTCAGCCTGCTGTTCAAGCGCATCGACCTGCGCAATCATCGCAAGATCGTGGTCGTGGACGATACGCTGAGTTGGGTCGGCAGCCGAAATTGCGCCGATGCAGCCTTTGCAATCAAGCCGCGCTACGCGCCTTGGGTCGATCTCTGGGTGCGCTTGGAGGGGCCAGCCGTGCGCCAGCAACAGGCGGTGTTTCTGCATGACTGGATGACCCATCATTCCGAGGATCTGAGCGCCATGCTGCAGCGCGCGGCCCCTGTGGCCGAGGGCGATGTCATTGCGCAGGTCATCGCATCAGGGCCTGATGACATCTACACAACGCCTTCGGATGTGATGCGCGCGATGATCTATGCCGCGACCGTGCGGCTTGTGCTGACGACGCCTTACTACGTGCCGGATCTGGCGCTGCACAAGGCGATCTGCGCCGCCGCCGAGCGCGGCGTGCAGGTCGACCTGATCCTGCCTGCGCGCAATGACAGTCGTATCGTGGGTGCGGCCAGCGAAAGCCTCTACCCCGATCTCCTGCGCGCAGGCGCGCGGATCCACCTGTTCGAAGAAGGGCTGATCCATTCCAAGATCGTGACGGTTGATGGGAGTTTCGGGATGGTGGGCACGGCCAATCTCGACCATCGCAGCTTCGATCTCAACTATGAGAACGGGTTGCTCTATCACTGCGCGGCCTTCACCGAGACGCTTGACGCGCGCCAGCGCAGCTACATCGCGCGCGCGCACATGTTGACGCGGGAAGATGTGGCGCAATGGTCTGTCTTCAGGCGCTTGCGCAACAATACGGTCGCTCTGGCCAGCCCGCTCTTGTGAAGGACGAGGGCGACCGACAGAGCCCACCGCCACGACATGTTGTGATTGTCATGCCTTTTCGACCAAAGTAAAACCCCACCCGGCGCGCGGATGGGGTCTTTCAAGGGTCACAAGCTCGTCGGGACGGCGTTGAGATCAATCCGCCGGGCTAACGGAGCCACCACCCGTACCAAGCGGTGTAAATGTGCCGCCACCAGCGCCGGTAACGCTGTCCGTCCGATTGGAGGCAACGGCACTGATGCCAGGCGCTCCACCCCCGGCGGTTGCACCGCCGCCACCAATCGCTCCAGGTGCAACAAACGGGCCAGCGGGTGCTGCGACAGGTGCCCCGTCAGCGGGAATGGCGGCCACATCATCTTCGCCGCGTGCCAAACTGACGAGTTGCAGCATCGCGCCACCTTCCAGCGCGAGAGCGGTCTCGACGGAGGAGGCAATCAGGTTTGAAGCAGTCTCGGTAATCTCGGCGAGCGCCACACTCATCGCCGCCGCGCAATCGCCACCGCGCTCATTTCCGAGAACGACGAACCGTTCTGCAGTCGCTGTGCTGAAAGACAGCGCAGCAAGTGTCAACCCGGTCATCGCAGCCTGCTCGTATCCACCGCAACGCCCCTCGATCTTGTCGAAGAGATTTGTCGCGATTTCGGGCAGCACGCCGGCGCCTGCATTCGCACTCACGGCCTCAATGACCGTGTCGGTTGCAGCAGGATCGTTTTCGATGATGCGTGCCACGATCTTGCCGAGCAAGTCGGACTCCGCAGGGTCCTGTGCCAGAGCCTCAATCAGGTTTTGCAGATCGTCTTCGGAGAGGTCCGAAATCAAATCGTCGATTTCCGCATCACTCGACTCGGACAGCAGTTCTGCCAAGTCTTCGCGAGGCAGATCAAGCAGGTCCTGACCCGCATTTTCCTGTTCCGAAGTGACAAGCGCTCCGGTATCTTCTGATGTCGGCGGCGCGTCTTGGGCCGACAAGGGCAAGGCAAGAAGCCCACAAAACACAAGCGCCCGAGAAAACGCGACATAATTCGGCTTCAAAGCTCTGCCTCCAGTTCCAGAATCTCAGTCAATCTATACTATTTTTCTTGACGTTTCTTTAACATGCAAATGTCCCCCCATCAAGATTGAGTATGCAACGCGGCTTATTTCAACTTCCGCGCGTGATTGCGCATCAGGCGTGCTGCTCGATGGGTTCCGGGCGAGATGATCATCCGGGGGGCGGACAATTCCAACCAGCGATGGCCCGCCTCAGGCCAGTCGGGCCAGATACACGAAGGTCACCGGCTCTCCGCCTACGCAGTGGGTGCGACGGCAGGCTGTTCCGACACGATGACGCAGCGGCTTTCGCACGCGCTGGGAAACACCAAGCGGGTGAGGCTCACCCGAGGATGATCGCGCGGCCATGCGCGGTGCGCGTGGTTGCCGCCGCGCTCAGCCGCCCCTCGGCGTCGCGCGCCGCCGAGGTGATCCGCCCCAGACTGCCATGGGGCACCCGCGTCACCAGATGGCCCGCCGCGTCCAGCGCGCGCAATGTGGCCTCGGGCAGCGTGTCTTCGGCCACGACCCCGCCGGGCTGGCGTGTGCGCGGGTAAAAGGACGCGGGCATATGCGAGCTATGGAACATCGGCGCATCTGCGGCGGCTTGCAGGTCCATCCCCTGATGGACATGGCGCAGCCAGAACAGGAGTTGCCACTGGTCCTGCTGGTCACCGCCGGGCGTGCCGAAACTGATCCGCCGCCCGTCAGCGTGCCAGGCGAGGCTTGGCGAGAGCGTCGTGCGCGGGCGTTTGCCCGGGGCCAGCGCGCTCACTGCGCCCTCATCGAGCCAGAACATCTGCGCGCGCGAATTGAGACAAAAGCCCAGCCCCGGCACGATGGGCGAGCTTTGCAGCCACCCGCCCGACGGCGTGGCCGAGACCATATTGCCATCGCGGTCGATCACATCGAGATGCACGGTATCGCCGCGCGGCGGGTCGGCGAGATGGGCCATGGTCGGCTCATAGACCGCGCCCTCGGTCCGGCTGAGGCGCTCTAGCATCGCCTCGATATGCGCCACTTGCGCCTCATGGCCCGCGACTGTGCCGGGGCGCAGCGCGTGGCTGGCCTCGGGTCCGATGAGCGCGCGGCGGGCGCGGGCATAATCCTGCGACAACAGCGCATCCATGGGGACAGCGGAGAAATCGGGATCCCCGTAATAGGCTTCGCGATCCGCGAGCGCGAGTTTCTGTGCCTCGATCACCAGATGCGCGAAATCCGGCCCCATCGGGTCGAGCGCGGCCAGATCATCGCCTGCGAGCAGCGACAGCATCTGCAACAGCACCGGCCCCTGCCCCCATGGCCCCGTCTTGGCCAGCGTCCAGCCGTGATAGTCATAAGTCAGCGGGGCCTCGTAGCGGGCGGCATATCCCGCCATGTCCTGCGCCGTCAGAACCCCGCGATGCGCCTGCCCGCTTTCATCCATCAGCGGGGCCTCAGCGCAGAACGCGCCGATCGCCTCCGCAATGAAGCCGCGATAGAAGCAATCGCGCGCGGCATCAAACCGCGCCGCGCGCGTGGGGCCTTGTGCTTCGGCCAGCACGCGCCGCCATGTCGCCGCAAGGTCGGGATTGGCAAAAGGCGCGCCCTTTTGCGGCGGCTGGCCGCCGGGCAGCCAGAGCGCGGCGGAACTCGGCCAATGCGAGCGGAAGAACTCCGCAAGCCCCGCAATCGTGTCCACAGCGCGGTCGAGGATCGGGTGGCCATCCGCCGCCAGCGCAATCGCAGGGGCCATGACATCAGCGAGCTCCATTGTGCCATGGTCGCGCAGCATCAGCATCCAGCCATCGAAGGCCCCCGGGATCACAGTGGCCAGCAGCCCGTTACCGGGGATCAGCTCCAGCCCCTCCGCGCGGTAATGCGCGATGGTGGCCCCTGCAGGCGCCGGGCCTTGAGCGCAAAGCACGGTCGCGCGGCCCTCTTTCCACAGGATCGCGGGCAGATCGCCACCGGGGCCGTTCAGATGCGGCTCGACCACCTGCAGCACCAGCCCGGCGGCGACCGCAGCATCGAAGGCATTGCCGCCATCGCGCAGGATCTGCGCCCCGGCCTCTGTCGCAAGGTGATGGGTCGAAGCGATAGCGCCCAACATCACGTTTCTTTCGGGTCAAGCGCGTCGCGCAGCCCGTCGCCGAGCAGGTTGAAGCCCATCACCACCATGAAAATCGCCGCCCCCGGCCAGAGCGCCATCCATGGGGCCTGCGACAGGAAGTTGCGCGCGGTGGCCAGCATCGAGCCCCAGCTTGGCGCAGGCGCTTGCTGGCCCAGCCCGAGGAAAGACAGCGAGGCTTCGGCGATGATAGCCGTGGCAATCGTCAGCGTGGCCTGCACCAGAATGGGCGGAAAGACATTGGGCAGGATGTAATGCGACATGATCCGCAGATGCCCAAGCCCGATGGCGCGCGCGCCTTCAACATAGTCCTCGGTCTTGACCGACAGCACCTGCCCGCGCGTCAGGCGGATGAAGATCGGCACAGCGGAAAAGCCGATGGCGATCATCGCATTGGTGAGGCTCGGTCCCAGAAAGGCCGCGAGCGCAATCGCGAGGATCAGGAAGGGCATGGCCAGCAGCGCATCGGTGGCGCGGGCAATGATCTGATCCGTCCAGCCGCCGAAATAGCCCGCGAGCACGCCCAGCGGCACGCCCACCATGACGGCGATCATCACCGAAATCACCCCCGCCATCAGCGAGGCGCGCGCGCCCCAGATCATGCGCGAGAGGATATCGCGGCCCAGCTCATCCGTGCCCATCCAGTGCTCCACTGACGGGGAGAGGCGGATCTTGCCCCAGTCCGTCGCACTCGGGCTCGGGATCGGCAGCACAGGCGCGAGGATCGCGATCAGCACGAAGAGGATCACCACCACCCCGCCGACCATCGCGCTGCGGTTCTTCTTGAGCTTCGTCCAGGTACGGTTGGGCTTGCGAGGCGCAAGTTCACCGGCGCTGGAGGCAGGCATCAGGCTGGCATCACTCATAAATTGGCCCTCATGCGCGGGTTGAGCAGGACATAGAGAATATCCGCCAACAGGTTGATCAGGATGAAGCCGGTCGCCGTGACCAGCACGACCCCTTGCACCACAGCGTAATCACGGTTGAAGACTGCATCGACGATCATCTTGCCGAAACCGGGGATGGTGAAAATCTGTTCGGTCAGCACGGCACCGGCCAGCAATTCGCCGAACATCACCGCCGAGAGCGTGATGATGGGCAACAGCGCGTTGCGAAACGCGTGATAGCGGATGACGGTCTTTTCGCGCAGTCCCTTGGCGCGGGCGGTGCGCACATAATCGGCCTGCAAAACGCCCAGCATGGACGAGCGCGTGTGTCGCATCAGCGTCGCGGCCAGCGCTGTGCCGAGCACGATGGAGGGCATGAGCATCGTCTGGAAGCTGCGCACCGGGTCCACCCAGGGCGATTCATAGCCTGAGGCCGGAAGCCAGCCCAGATTGACCGAAATCAGCAGAATGAGCATGATCCCGAGCCAGAAATTCGGCACGGAGAGGCCGGAAAGCGCGATGAAATTCGCCAGATAATCCCAGAATGTGCCTTTCTTGACCGCCGACATGACCCCTGCGGGCACACCGATGACAATCGCGAAGGTCATCGACATCACCGCGAGTTGCAGCGTCACCGGCAGTTTTTGCACGATCAGTTCCGTCACGGGCAGCCCGGTGCGCAGCGAGATCCCCAGATCCCCGCGCATCACATCACCGAGCCAGTAGAGATATTGCATGATCAGCGGATCATTCATCCGGTAAAGCTCGCGCAGCATGGCGATGGTCTCGGGGTCGCGGTCTTCGCCCGCGAGCACGAGGATCGGATCCCCCGGCAAGAGCTTTTGCAGCATGAAGACGAAGATCGACACCAAAAGCAGCGTCGGAATCGCGATCAGGACCCGGTTGGTGATGTAGCGCAGCATGACGGCACTCCTTGGGCGAAAGCCCCCGCCCATGCGCAGCACGGGCGGGGGGATGGTCTTGGGCGGATCAGCCCGTCACACCACGCAGGCGGATGATGCCATCGGCATAGGGCTCGAACCCTTCGATCCCCTGGCGCATCGTGTAGAAATACTTGATGTGGTAGAGATAGATCAGCGGCATATCCTCAGCGAGAATCTCGCGCGACTGGTCATAGAGCGCCTTGCGGCTTTCGAAATCCGGCACTGTGCGCGCTTCCTGCAGGATGCGGTCGATCTCTTCATTGCAGTATTTCTTGTCGTTATTCGCGCCGTCGCAGCTCACGAAGGGATGGATATTCGCATCCGGGTCGATCCGGCCTGACCAGCCCTGCTGCGACATGTCGAAATTGCCGGCCGCGTTTTCCGACAGAAGCGTCGCGAATTCAGTCGAGCGCAGCGAGATCTCGAAGCCCGCTTCCGCCGCCATGGCCTGGATCACCTGACCTTGCTGCATGGCCACAGGGTTGTTGCCAGTCTGCATCTCGATGCGCAGGGGCGTCTCGACCCCGGCTTCGGCCAGCAATTCACGCGCACGTTCGACATCGCGCGCAGGCACCGGGTCGCGCTCGTCATAGAAGGGCGTGCCGGGCGCGGCCCATTGGTTGCCGACAACATACTGGCCCTCGAACACAACCTGATTGAGCGCCTCACGGTCGATCGAGAGCGAAAGTGCCTGACGCACGCGCGCGTCACTGCCCAGAGGGCCTTCGGAGCGCGGGCCATTGCCGACATTGATCGTGATGCCCTGATAGCCGATATTGGCAACCTCGAAGAGTTGCAGGCGGTCATCATTGCGGATCTGCGGCACATCGGAGGGCGCAGTGCGTTCGCTGATGTCCAGATCGCCCGCGCGGACATTGGCCAGACGCACGGTTGTGTCAGGGATCGGCTGATAGATCACGCGGTCGAAATGGTAATTCTCGGCGTCCCAGTAATCCTCGAACTTCTCCAGAACGATCCGGTCGCCCTCAACCCGCTGGACGAATTTATAGGCCCCGGTGCAGACCGGATTCGCACCAAAGGTGCGCCCCGCTTCATCCGCTGCCGCAGCCGCATCAGGCGAATACATCCGACCCGCATGATGCGCGAGCTGCGCGATCAGCGTCACATCCGGCGCGCCAAGCGTCAGGGTCAGCTCATGCTCGCCCGTGGCTTCCATGCCGGTGATCGAGGACAATTCCCCGCGCCGGTTGGAGGTCGGCAGGGTCTGGTTGCGCTCCAGCACGCGCATGGCACTTTCCGCGTTGAAGGGCGTGCCGTCGTGATGGGTCACACCTTCGCGCAGCTGGATGACCAGCGACAGACCATCCTCGGAAAACTCCCATTCGGTCGCAAGCTCGGGGATGATTTCCATATCGGTATTGGTGTTGAACAGCCGATCGCAGAGCGATTCATACACGAGCGAGGACACGAAAGTCCGCGACACTGCCGGATCAAGCGAATCCGGGTCTTCGTTCAGTCCAATGCGAATATCCGCAGCAGCGGCCATGCTGCCAATGGCAACAGTGCCCAGCAGTGTGGCGATCAGGGTGGTGGGTCTCATCTCGGTCTCCCGTCTGGTTATCTGGAATTGTCCGCGACCTTGCTGGCCGCGTTTCGGTAGAGGGCGAAGCGCGCCTCGGTCGCTGCACTGCGCGGGGCAGTGACAGCCGCATCTGCCCCCAGAGGCGGCAAATCGCGCCAATGGTGACAGGCAGTCTGATGCGCCTCGGCATTCTCGAGCACGGGGCGCGTGGTCTTGCAGATTTCCGTCGCATAGGGGCAACG
>PXDM01000468.1 GCA_003565055.1 Paracoccaceae bacterium | reverse complement strand
GCGCGCCACATTTGTCGCCGATCAGCAAGCTGTCGCATTGCGTGTAATTGCGGCTGTCGCGCGCTTTCGGGTGCATCGAGACCAAGCCGCGATAGGTGTTCTGCGCCTGACCCGCCGAGATGCCTTTGGACACGATCCGCGAGCGGGTGTTGCGGCCCAGATGCACCATCTTGGTGCCAGTGTCAGCCTGCTGCCAGTTATTGGCGATGGCAATGGAGTAGAATTCGCCCTGACTGTCATCACCGCGCAGGATGCAGGACGGATATTTCCACGTGATCGCCGAGCCGGTTTCGACCTGTGTCCACATCACCTTGGCGCGCGCCTCGCGACAATCGGCGCGTTTGGTGACGAAATTGTAGATCCCGCCTTTGCCATTCTCATCGCCCGGAAACCAGTTCTGAACGGTCGAATATTTCACTTCGGCGTCTTCGAGCACCACGATTTCAACCACAGCAGCATGCAACTGGTTGGTGTCGCGCTGGGGCGCCGTGCAGCCCTCCAGATAGCTGACATGGCTGCCTTTTTCCGCCACGATCAGCGTGCGTTCGAACTGGCCGGTATTCTCGGCATTGATGCGGAAATAGGTGGATAGCTCCATCGGGCATTTCACGCCTGCCGGGATGTAGACGAAACTGCCATCCGAGAAGACAGCGGAATTGAGCGCGGCGAAGTAATTGTCATTCTGCGGGACGACAGAGCCGAGATATCTCTTCACAAGCTCCGGGTGTTCCTGCACGGCCTCGGAGATCGAGCAGAAGATCACGCCCGCGTCCGCAAGCTCTTTCTTGAAGGTTGTGCCCAGAGACACGGAATCAAACACGGCATCCACTGCCACCTTGCGCGGCGCGTCAGCCCCTTCGACCCCGGCGAGCACCATCTGCTCTTTCAGCGGAATGCCAAGTTTCGCATAGGTTTCCAGCAGCTTGGGGTCCACCTCATCGAGCGATTTCGGTTTTTCCTCCATCGACTTGGGCTTGGCGTAATAATACTGCTCCTGATAGTCGATTTCAGGGATGTTCAGCATCGCCCAATCCGGGCTTTCCATCGTCAGCCACCGCCGATAGGCGTCAAGCCGCCATTCCAGAAGCCATTCGGGCTCGTTGTTCTTTTTCGAGATCAGCCGCACGATGTCTTCATTCAGACCTTTGGGCGCGAAATCCATCTCGATCTCGGTTTCCCAGCCGTGCTTGTAGGTGCCCGCCATGGATTGCACGGTTTCAACCGTTTCACGGTCCACACCGTCGCGAAGCTGGCTTTCATCCAAAGCTACCATGTCATTCCCCTCTCTCAGGCCGCACGTGCTACGAAACGGCGATATTCCTTCAGCCAGGCTTCAGCGAAGCGCAGCACATTCTCTTCAGTCGTCTCTGGCCCCAGCGAGACCCGTATGGCAGAGCCCGCGACCTCTGCGTCAAATCCCATCGCCTGCAACACACCCGAGGCGCGCAGCTTCCCCGAAGAGCATGCCGACCCGGCGGAAATCGCGAAGCCCGCAAGGTCCATCTGCATCACCTGCGTTTCGGCCTTCCAGCCCGGCGTTGCGAGGCATAACGTGTTCGGCAGGCGCTGACCACCTTTCCCGACAAAAATAGTCTTGCTTGCCGTGGCGTCCAGTGCCTCTTCTAGAATATTTCTAATTACAGATACAGAATTCCAGACCCCATCCGCAAGATCTTTTGCTGCGGCCTCTGCCGCTGCCCCGAAACCCGCAATGCCGATCAGGTTCTCGGTCCCGGCACGGCGGCCCATTTCCTGCCCGCCGCCGCGCAGTTGCGCGGCCAGATCCGTGCCGCGCCGCATCACCAGCGCGCCGATCCCCTTGGGGCCGCCCAGCTTATGCGCCGAGACGAAGCCCATCTCGACCCCCAGCCAGTTGAAAGCGAAAGGCAGTTTGCCAAAACCCTGCGTCAGATCGCTGACGGCCAAGCGCTGGGGCAAATCCTGCACGACGCCTGTTTCAGAATTGGCGAGTTGCAGCGTCGCACGACCCGGTTCGGGCACGTGCACATGCCCGCGCGCATCGACGGGCAAGCTGTCATCGGCCCAGGCCCGGACGGCCTCATGCTCGATTGCGCCCCCGGCGAGGCCACGCCCGGCCAGTGCCAGCGCTGCCGCCTCTGTTGCCCCGGAGGTGAAGACGATATCCGCACCATCCGCCCCAAGCGCCGCTGCAATCTGGGCCCGCGCCCGCTCAACCAGCGCCCGCGCGGCGCGGCCTTCGGCATGGACCGAGGACGGATTGCCAAAGACATCAAGCGCCGCCACCATCGCTTGGCGCGCCTCGGGGCGCAGCGTCGTCGTCGCATTGTGATCGAGATAGACGCGTCCCTGCGTCATCTCTGCGACCCTGAGGCAAGCGCCCGGATCTCGGGAAAAATTAGGTTATTCATCAACGACCTCGAACAGGGTCGGAACTGCCGGGCAAGGTGTCAGCGCATTGCGCGCCACATCCGACAGGCGGGTCTGATGCAGGAACACATAGACATGCGCCGACATGCTCTCCCAAAGGCGGTTGGTCATGGATTGCGCGCGCGAGCCCGACACAGCCCCTGACGCGCCTGCGCCGGTGTGCAGCGCACTCACGGTTTCGTCGACGGCTGCGAATACATCGGCAATCCGGATCGCCTCTGCGGGCCGCGCGAGCTTGTAGCCACCGCCCGGCCCGCGCACCGAAGTCACGATCCCCGCGCGGCGCAGCTTGACGAAAAGCTGCTCCAGATAGGCCAGCGACACATTCTGCCGCGCCGCGATCTCATTGAGCGAGACCAGCGTGTCATCCTCGGCAAGTGCCAGATCGACCAGCGCAATCATCGCATAGCGGCCCTTGGTCGATAATTTCATGCCTTGCTTCCCTGTCGCAGATCGCGACCCAATCCAGCGCGCCGAGTTTGCCGCAAATTCGGTTGACGATACCGGGCGTCGCGCCTAAACCCGACCTGTCGCGTTAGATCGCAGATGAGAGACGCCCGCCATTTAGAACTCTTCTAAAATGTCCAAATCAAAGAGTCAAGAATTTGCGCTCCTGATCACCCCCGCAATCCTGTTTTGCGCACCGGCCCGTGTCAGGCGCTTCAGAAACAAGGCCACGCATGCCCGAAATCATCTTTCCCGGCCCTGAAGGTCGCCTCGAAGGCCGCTTTCATCCTCAACCAAAGCCTGATGCACCGATTGCGATCGTGCTGCATCCGCATCCGCAATTTGGCGGCACGATGAATAACAAGGTCGTCTACAACCTCCATTACGCCTTCTACAAGATGGGCTTCACGGTGCTGCGCTTCAATTTCCGGGGTGTGGGACGGTCGCAGGGTGAATATGACCAAGGCATCGGCGAATTGTCCGACGCCGCCGCCGCGCTCGACTACGTTCAGGCGCAGAGCCAGAATGCCCGGCATTGCTGGGTCGCGGGTTTCAGCTTCGGGGCCTGGATCGGGATGCAGCTTCTGATGCGCAGACCCGATATAACCGGCTTTATTTCAGTCTCGCCTCCCGCCAATCTCTATGATTTCAGCTTCCTCGCGCCCTGCCCGGCTTCGGGGTTGATCATCAATGGCAGTGCTGACCGCGTGGCGCCCCCGCGTGACACCAAGACGCTGGTCGGCAAATTGCAGGAACAGCGCGGCATCACCATCACGCATACCGAGATCGAGGGTGCGGATCACTTCTTCAAGGATGAAGAACGCCATATGCAGCCGATGCTGGGCACGGTGACGGATTACGTGACCCGCCGCTTGTCCGAGACGACGCGCTGAGCATCAAGGCCGCACGACAGCCTTCATCAAGCCGTCCCGCGCCCCTGCGATGTCAGCCGTTGGCGCGCCGATGTCGTGAATTGCCCTGATCTGGGCCATGCGCTATGTGAACACAGCATCACGAAAGAGGCACGTCCCAAAATGCTGCGTCCCGCCCGCCTGCCCCTTGCGCTCATTGCGGCGCTTTTCACGGCCGCCTGCACGATCGCAGCGCCTGCCCCTTTGCCCGCGCCCAGTGCGACACAGCAACCGGCAGAAGGCCGCGCCAGCACGCGCGCTGATTTCAACGCCGTTGTCGCGCGCATGCAGCCCGTGGCCACGCAAGTTTGCCGCGAACGCAGCCCGCAGCTGAATTGCACGTTCACGGTCGTGCTGGATGACCGCCCCAACCAACCGCCAAACGCCTTTCATACGCGCGATGAACAGGGCCGCCCGATCATCGCCTTTACCGAAACACTGATCAGCGAGTTGCGCTCGCGCGATGAAATCGCCCTGATCTTCGGCCATGAAGCCGCCCATCACATCGCCGACCATATCCCCCGCATCCAGCGCGAAGCCCGCACTGGCGCGCTTTTGGGTGGATTGGCGGCGGCTTTGGTGGGGGCCGATCCGAATGTCACGCAGCAAATCATGTCAGCCAGTGCGACTCTCGGCGCGCGCCGCTATTCCAAACCTTTCGAGCTTGAGGCCGACCGCATCGGCGCGCTGATCGCCGAGCGCGGCGGGTTCGATGCCTTGCGCGGGGCGCAGATCTTCCGGCGCATCCCCGATCCCGGCAATCAGTTCCTCGGCACACACCCGCCCAATGCCGAACGCCTGCGCGAAGTCGAACGCGCCGTGGCCCGGATCCGCGCAGGCCAATCGGTCTGAGAAAGGCGCAATCATGCACTGGCTCTATCTGGGCGTCGCGATCCTCTTCGAGACGATTGGAACAACTGCGCTGAAAGCCAGCGACGGCATGACCCGTCTGGCCCCCGCGCTGCTGGTTGTGGTGGCCTATGCCGTGTCCTTCTGGCTGCTGGCACTGGTCTTGCGCGTCATCCCGGTGGGCGTGGCCTATGCGATCTGGTCGGGGCTCGGGATTTGTCTGATCGCCGCAATCGGCTGGGTGGTCTTCGGCCAGCGGCTCGACGCCCCGGCGCTTCTCGGGCTGGGCATGATCATCGCGGGGATCGCCGTGATCAATCTCTTCAGCAAGACCGTGGGGCATTGAATGGCCGATCCGATCCGCCACAGCAGATTTGACGACGCCCAGGGGCTGGTCTTCGGCGCGGCCATGTGTGCCTTCGGTGTGCTGATCCTGACGGGCGCGGGGCTCGTGACCGGGCAGACAGCCGGGCTCGCCGTGCTGATCTCCTATGTCACGGGCTACAGTTTCGGGCTGGTCTTCTTCGTGATCAACCTGCCCTTCTATGCGTTGGCCTGGTTCCGGCTTGGCGCGGCTTTCACGTTCAAGACCTTCGTCTCGGTCGCATTGATCTCGGCGATCTCGCTGGTCCTGGGCGATCTGGTTCACGTCGATCCCGCGCATCCGGCGGTGGCCGCAGTGCTCTTCGGCATGGTGTCGGGCGCGGGGCTGCTCGCGATCTTCCGCCACCGTGCGAGCCTCGGCGGGGTCGGGATCGTTGCCTTTGACCTGCAGGAACGCTTCGGCTGGCGCGCGGGGCTGGTGCAGCTTGGCTTCGACCTCGTGCTCTTTGCTGCGGCGCTGATGATCCTGCCTGCGACGCTGGTGCTCTGGTCGCTCATCGGGGCTGCAGTGCTCAATGCCATCATCGCGATCAACCACCGCAGGGATCTCTATATCGGAACGTGACTGTTTCAGGGGTAGCCAGATGGGCGATTATCGTCTAATGCGGCGGCGCAGCATCCCTAAAAGGCCACGACCATGACCCTTCGCAATATCGCGATCATCGCCCATGTTGACCACGGCAAGACCACTCTGGTGGACGAACTCCTGAAACAATCGGGCACCTACCGCGACAATCAGGCGACGACGGAACGCGCCATGGACAGCAATGATCTGGAGCGCGAGCGCGGGATCACTATTCTGGCCAAGGCCACTTCGGTCGAGTGGAAGGATGCACGCATCAATATCGTCGACACGCCCGGCCACGCCGATTTCGGCGGTGAGGTCGAGCGCATCCTGTCGATGGTTGATGGTGTTGTGCTGTTGGTCGATGCGGCGGAAGGGCCCATGCCCCAGACGAAATTCGTGACCTCCAAGGCGCTGGCGCTGGGGCTGCGGCCGATTGTGCTCCTCAACAAGGTCGACAAGCCCGCAGCCGAGCCCGACCGCGCGCTGGACGAAGTTTTCGACCTCTTCGCCAATCTTGGCGCGACGGATGAACAGCTTGATTTCCCTGTGCTTTATGCATCTGGTATCAATGGCTGGGCGGATGCGGAACTTGACGGGCCGCGCAAGGACATGTCAGCGCTTTTCGATCTGGTCGTGGCCCATGTGCCTGCGCCGAAACAAGTTGCCGCGCGCGCAGAGCCGTTTCGCATGCTCGCCACCACGCTGGGCGCGGATCCTTATCTGGGGCGCGTGCTGACCGGGCGGGTCGAGGCCGGAACGCTCAAGGCGGGTGAGACGATCAAGGCGCTGTCGCGCGATGGCGCCAAGCTTGAGCAGTTCCGCGTGACCAAGGTTCTGGCCTTCCGCGGGCTCGCACAGGCCCCGATTGATCAGGCCGAAGCCGGGGATATCGTCACGCTCGCGGGCATGTCCAAAGCGACCGTTGCCGACACGCTCTGCGCGTTGGAGGTCGACACGGCGCTGCCCGCGCAGCCCATCGACCCGCCCACGATCTCGGTGACCTTCGGCATCAATGATTCGCCCTTGGCAGGCCGCGATGGCACCAAGGTGCAATCCCGCGTCATCCGCGAACGCCTGATGCGCGAGGCGGAAGTCAATGTCGCGATCAAGGTTACTGACACACCCGGCGGTGAGGCGTTCGACGTGGCCGGGCGCGGCGAATTGCAGATGGGCGTGTTGATCGAGAACATGCGCCGCGAAGGCTTCGAGCTGTCGATCTCGCGCCCGCGCGTGCTGATGCGCGATGAAGGGGGTCAGCGGCTAGAGCCGATCGAAGAAGTCACCATTGATGTCGATGACGACTATACCGGCACCGTGATCGAGAAGCTGACCGGGCCGCGCAAGGGTGATCTGGCAGAGATGAAACCGGCCGGCATCGGCAAGACACGCATCATCGCGCATGTCCCTTCGCGCGGGCTGATCGGCTATCATGGCGAGTTCATGACCGATACGCGCGGCACCGGGGTTCTCAACCGCGTGTTCCATGAATGGGCGCCCTACAAGGGTCCGATTCCGGGGCGGCGCGAGGGCGTGCTGATCTCGATGGAAGACGGCACGGCGGTCGCTTATGCGCTGTGGAACCTTGAGGATCGCGGGCGGATGTTCATCAATCCGCAGGACCCGGTTTATCAGGGCATGATCATCGGTGAGCACAGCCGTGACAATGATCTCGAAGTGAACCCGCTCAAGGGCAAGAAGCTGACCAATGTGCGGGCCACGGGCACGGATGACGCCGTGAAGCTCACGCCGCCCACGATCATGTCGCTGGAACAGGCGATTGCCTATATCGACGACGATGAGCTTGTCGAGGTGACGCCGAAAGCGATTAGGCTTCGCAAGCGCTTCCTCGACCCGCATGAGCGCAAGCGTCAGGCCAAGGCCAGCGCCTGATCAGGCCTGTCGCCCGCGACTGACAGATGGGCTTGCGTCGGGGGCCGCAGAGTGTTGGGCGCAGGGCGGTTGCCTGAGCGTCGTAAACCTTGTCTCACGACATAATGCTCACGTGGTTTGCGGCTTGCATGCGCGCAAGTTGCCGATCATGTGGCGCGCAGAAGGGCATGTAACCAAGCCCGCACTGAGATTTCGGACCAGCTGTCACTTCAGAATCCCGGCTGCGCGAGCGCCGTTTGTTTCGATCAGGTCACTGGTCCGGATCAAAGGGCGGCGCATCAAACGGGGGCATCTCGGGCAGTTCGTCCGATCCAAGGCTCATGTCCAGATCGTCGATGCCCCCGAAATCGCCCTGCTCCATGTTGCCGATCCCTTCTGAGCCGTCCATGGGCTCGGCTGGCATTGCGCTCTCTTCGCCTGGCAATCCGAAGTTCTCCGGGCGTTCCGAAGACGGGGGCTGACGCAGGCTATGTTCTTCGCCAAAGCGCTCTTGCATGATCGAATTGGCTTCCGTGTCCGGAACGAAAGCTGCCTGCGGTGCTGCGAAGGGGATGATTTGCGCGGGCAATGCAAGCTGGGTCGCGCTCGCCCCCATCGTATCGCTCAGCACGCCCGGATCTGCCGTGAGCCGCACGGCGCGCTGCCCGCGCGCCTGCCCCAGACGTCCGATGCCAAGCGGCTCATGCGTGATCGTCTCCAGAACCAGCGTTTCCAAAGCGGTTTCCGGCAAACGAAGCACATCGCCGGGGCGCAGGCGCATCGCTTCGGTCAGGGTGATCTGTACGCGCCCAAGCGTGGCCTTGATCACGACCTCGCTGCCGCCGACCGCAACTTGCAGCCGATCCTGCCAATCCCGCGCCTCCAGTTCGGCCTGATCAATCTCGCTCGATGCTGGCATCGCTTCGAGCGGCTCCGGCACGATGAAGTACCAGTCCCCCTCCTTTGCCCCGAAGCCGAGACTGACGCGCAGATGCATGATGTGGAACTGACCGTCGTCGAGCATGAGCCCAAGCGGGCGTGGGTCGTCGAGATAAGAGCCATAAACATAGCCGCTGACGATGTCACTTTGCGGCAATTCCGCACAACGCTGATCGACGCGGCGCAGGAAGGCATCAACCATCGGGGCCATGAGCGCTGCATCAGTCCGGGTCGGTTTGCGTTTGGGGGGGGTGGATGTGTCCACGCGCCCTGTTGTTTGCGCTTCAATCATCCCGGCCATGACTGTCGGACAGGCGACCACCAGGCCCATCGCATCGCGACGCCCCTCCAGTATCGCCAGGAACATCCCGGATTCGATCAAATCGAGCACTTCGGCCAGCGCCGCCTGCCGGGTGTCGACGTTTTGCACGACCCCGTCGAGCCCCGGGCAATCTGCAGCCATCCGCCCGAAGGCAACGCGCAGGGCCGCGTTGAACGTGGCCTTATCCTGCGCCGCGCGTAGGCGATGCCGACTCGCCATGGCCTGAAGCGCGTTTTCACGCGGCGCTTCCGGACCGGGCTCTGATCTGATCTCTGCTTCTGCCTGTTCTGTCATCGCCTTGCCACCCGACTTGACCCCCAACCTGCCGCAAAAGGGTTAGCAAAGACTGAAGAAATCGGCATTTTCTTAAATTTTACAGGCGGGGAGGCTCCGCGTGAAGGCTGCGATATCTTCGCGCTTGCGCGCATCGCGCATCGGAGGCCAGTCTTTCGCCACGCCGCCCCAATTGCCCCTTGTGCCGACCACGACCTGATCGCGCGCGACCGCTTGCGCTGCAATACGCGCCGCACAGCGCAAGTTCGTTGGCCCGTCATAAAGCCCCTTGGGGTGCGACAGATCACAGCCATAGTAACGCGCCGAAGTCGGCCAGATCTGCAACAGCCCGCGATAGCGCCCGCCTGCGCCTGCAGCCTCGGGGCGCCAGGTGCTTTCATAGCCCGCGAGCCCGGAAAACAGCGCCGTCCAGAACGCCTTGCGCCCATCCGTGTCGGTCGTTTCATATCCCGGACAAAAACTATCGATATCCGAGGGCACTGTATCGACCAACGCACGCCCTTCATTATCCATGGCCGCGAATTTCGCGGCCGTCCAGAGTTCCGCCTCGGGGCGATGATCCCAACGCGTCGGTATGTCGATGGCGTGCTCCGGCTCCGTCCTGCTCGACGGCGCGGAGAAGGAGCATCCTGCTGTGACGGACAGAATGATAGTGACCAGCATGGGGCGCAGAAACGCGAAGCGAGACATTCGGTTTTCCTGAAATTGCGCGGCGCGCAGATGATGCCGAAGCACAGCAATGTCTGCGAATCTCACCAGAGCGCAATCTCAGCATGTCAAGACTGCGGAAATTCGGCGGGTTGTCGCTTATCCTTGACCGCAGTGGTGCCGCCTTGCGATTGCGCGCAGTGGGTGGCTGAGATCATGCAAAGCCCTTGCGAGCAAGATCGCGCTGACCTACTAAGCCCGAGGATGACAACAGAGGTGCCGCATGCTCGACTTGGCCTATGAAACCCCGAAACCCAAGGTGATTTCCGGCACGTCCGGGGATTGGGAACTGGTCATAGGCATGGAAATCCACGCGCAGGTTTCCAGTCAGGCGAAGCTGTTTTCCGGTGCCTCGACCCGGTTCGGGGCCGAACCGAACGCCAATGTCGCCTTTGTCGACGCGGGCATGCCGGGGATGCTGCCTGTCGTCAACGAATTCTGCATCGAACAGGCCGTGCGCACTGGTCTGGGATTGAAGGCGCAGATCAATCTGCGCTCAGCCTTTGACCGCAAGAACTACTTCTACCCCGATCTGCCGCAGGGCTATCAGATCAGCCAGCTTTACCATCCGCTGGTCGGCGAAGGTGAAGTGCTGGTCGAGATGGGCCCCGGTATCGCGCGTCTGGTGCGGATCGAGCGTATCCATGTCGAGCAGGATGCGGGCAAGTCGATCCATGACATGG
>PXDM01000396.1 GCA_003565055.1 Paracoccaceae bacterium | reverse complement strand
TGTCGCCCTGATCAAGCTGAACCGGCCCGAGGCGCTGAACGCGCTGAACTCGACCCTGCTGGGCGAACTGGCCGAGGCGCTGAAGGCGGCCGACAAGAAAGAGAAGGGCCGCTGCATCGTCATCACCGGCTCCGACAAGGCCTTCGCTGCGGGCGCCGATATCAAGGAAATGTCCGAGAAAAGCGCCGTCGAGATGTTCGAGGGCGACATGTTCGGCCCCGAGACCGAGCTGTTCCAGCGCATCCGCAAGCCGATCATCGCCGCTGTTGCAGGCTATGCGCTGGGCGGGGGCTGCGAGTTGGCGATGATGTGCGATTTCATCATTGCCGCAGATACGGCCAAATTCGGCCAGCCCGAAATCAATCTCGGCGTCGTTGCGGGCATCGGCGGCACGCAGCGCCTGACGCGGTTTGTGGGCAAGTCCAAGGCGATGGACATGCATCTGACCGGGCGCTTCATGGATGCCGAAGAGGCCGAGCGCGCAGGGCTTGTGAGCCGCGTCGTGCCCGCCAAAAAGCTGATGGAAGAGGCGATGGGCGCTGCGGGCAAGATCGCAGAGAAATCGCAGGTCTCGGTCAAGGTCGTCAAGGAAGCGGTCAATCGCAGCTATGAGACGACGCTGCGCGAGGGCCTGCTCTTTGAGCGGCGGGTGTTCCACATGCTCTTTGCCTCCGAGGATCAGAAAGAGGGGATGTCGGCCTTTCTTGAGAAGCGCCAGCCGCAATTCCGCGACAGTTGAACGGAGCGCGCGTTTTCGCGCTTTTCTTTCGCGACAGGCTGGCGTATACGCCGCAGCACATGCGCGTGGGCCCGCTCAAGGCATTTGTCGGAACTGATCAGTCAGATCAGTGCGGGGACGTTGCGCGATAGATTTGAAACGAAACCGAGAGACAAAGCCCATGGCCAATACGCCCCAATCCAAGAAGCGCGCCCGTCAGATCGAGCGCCGCACTGATGTCAACAAGGCACGCCGGTCGCGCATCCGCACTTTCCTGCGCAATGTCGAAGAAGCCATCGCTTCCGGCGACGCGACGAAGGCTCAGGAAGCGCTGCGTCAGGCACAGCCCGAACTCGCGCGCGGTGTGACCAAAGGTGTGCTGCACAAGAACACCGTGGCGCGCAAAATGTCGCGCCTGTCGTCAAGGGTCAAGGCCCTGAGCGCCTGACAAGCCTCTGTAAATAAAAGTTAAAATGGCGCCTTCGGGCGCCTTTTTCATCTTCGTTCTGCATGTTGATGTCACAGCGGACGATTCTTTGCGGCCCCGATGTCAGTCAAGACTGATGTTCTGTTGCGGTGGCATTTCAGACATTGTTAATGTGCTGAGGCGACTCGGGCAGACCTTGGGGGGTCCTGCTTCAGCGCTGCCTGACTTCGGTCAGAACAGCATTTCTGAAGATGTCGCGCGTATGAGTGGGGATGCGTATCGTGAAACGTTTCAGGGCGTTATGACCGGATATTTTTAGCTGATCATTGCATGGCGCTGATCAGATGCGGAGCGGGGGACAGTCCCGCGCCCGAACTGGACGGCGTTGCTGAAACGATATGTATCGCGATTGAGCGGGTCGAAGATATAAAGAACCGGGGGAAAACGTGGCGACAAGCTGGGCAGGGATTTCGAATGAATTGCGGCGTGAGGTCGGGGAAAGCAATCACAAGAACTGGATAGAGCCGCTTGAGTGCATCGAGATCAAAGGCGGCGTGGCGCGGTTCCGTGCCCCATCGCGTTTCGTCGGGGATTGGGTCAAGCGCAATTACCATGACCAGATCCTGACCCTGATCCGCAATGACGGCGCCGATGTGACCCGGCTCGATTTCGTGGTGAAAGCAAGCCCGGCGCGTCCGGCCAAGACCGAGTCCGCGCCGTCTGAGCCCGTCGTTGCAACTGGCCCGGCAGGGGATGACGTTCTCCAAGGCGTGGTGCTTGACCAGAAACTGACCTTCGACAATTTCGTGGTTGGCAAGCCCAATGAACTGGCCCATGCTGCCGCGCGCCGTGTCGCAACAGGTGGGCCGGTCACGTTCAATCCGCTGTTTCTGTATGGGGGCGTCGGGCTCGGCAAGACGCATCTGATGCAGGCCATCGCCTGGGAGCTGACCGAGAAACGCCCGGATCTGCAGGTGCTCTATCTGTCGGCCGAGAAATTCATGTATCGCTTCGTGCAGGCCCTGCGCGACCGCGAGATCATGGATTTCAAGAATATTTTCCGCTCGGTCGATGTGCTGATGGTCGATGATGTGCAATTCATCGCGGGCAAGGAGAGCACGCAGGAAGAATTCTTCCACACGTTCAACGCGCTCGTGGATCAGAACAAGCAGATCGTCATGTCCGCCGACCGCGCGCCGGGCGAGATCAAGGATCTTGAGGCGCGGATTTCCTCGCGGATGCAATGCGGGCTTGTGGTTGATCTGCACCCGACCAATTACGAGCTGCGCCTCGGTATCCTGCAGCGCAAGGCCGCGCATTTCGCGCAGAGCTATGGGGCGGTCAAGATCTCGGACGGGGTGTTCGAGTTTCTGGCGCATCGGATCAGCAACAATGTCCGCGTGCTTGAAGGCGCGCTGCAACGGCTTTTCGCCTTCTCCAGCCTGATCGGGCAGGAAGTCACGATGGATATGGTGCAGGATTGCCTCTCTGATATCCTGCGCAGCTCCGAGCGGCGTGTGACGGTCGAGGAAATCCAGCGCAAGGTCGCCGAGCATTTCAACCTGCGCCTGTCCGACATGCTTGGCCCCAAGCGCACGCGCACCATCGCACGCCCGCGCCAGATCGCGATGTATCTGTCGAAGGAGCTGACCTCACGTTCCCTGCCGGAAATCGGGCGGCGCTTTGGTGGGCGGGATCACACCACGATCCTGCACGGGGTGCGCAAGGTCGAGGAAATGCGCAGCAGTGACAGCCAGCTCAATGAAGATATCGAGTTGCTGCGGCGGCTTCTCGAAAGCTGAGGTCGCTGCCGCGAGAAAGCCCTTGTGGCCCGGCGAAAATTGACTAGTCTCGCGCCCCCGGCAGGGCAGTTTCTGCGGGTCAAAAAAGTGGGATCAGGGGCATGAAGATCAGTATTGAACGCGCCGTTTTGCTCAAGGCCGTGTCGCAAGCGCAATCCGTCGTCGAGCGCCGCAACACGATCCCGATCCTCGCCAATGTGCTGATCGAGGCCGATGAGGCCAGTGTCCGGCTGCGCGCGACGGATCTCGATATCGAAGTGATCGACCGCGCGCCCGCCATGGTCGAGACAGCCGGTGCGACGACCGTTTCGGCGGTGCTCTTGCATGAGATCGTGCGCAAATTGCCAGATGGCGCGCTCATCGAGTTGAGCAATGACGCGCGCACAGGTCGGTTGCAGGTTTCCGCCGGGCGGTCGGTCTTCTCGCTTGCGACGCTGCCGAAAGAAGATTTCCCGGTCATGGCGTCGAGCGAATACAGCGCCAATTTCAAGGCGCCTGCGAAAGTACTGCGGCGGCTCTTCGACAAGGCAAAATTCGCGATTTCCACGGAAGAGACGCGCTATTATCTGAACGGCGTCTATATGCATGTCACTGATGGCGATGGCGGGCGCGTGCTGCGCTGTGTGGCGACCGACGGCCACCGGCTCGCGCGGATCGACGCGCCTTTGCCCGAAGGGGCCGAGCAGATGGCCGGGGTCATTGTGCCGCGCAAGACCGTGGGCGAATTGCGCAAGCTCCTGGAAGATGACGATATGGAAATCGCTGTTTCCGTCTCGGAAACAAAGGTGCGCTTTGCCACGCCCGATATCAGCCTGACCTCCAAGGTGATCGACGGCACATTCCCCGACTATACGCGCGTCATCCCCAGCCAGAACACCAAGCGGCTGGAGGTCGATGCAGGCGATTTCGCCAAGGCTGTGGACCGCGTGGCGACCGTGTCCTCGGAGCGTTCGCGCGCGGTCAAGCTGATGATCGAAGATGACAAGCTGGTGCTTTCGGTCAATGCGCCCGATTCTGGTGCGGCTGAGGAAGAACTGATCGTGGCCTATGCCGATGAGCGGCTGGAAATCGGGTTCAACGCCAAGTATCTCTTGGAAATCGCCAGTCAGGTGGACCGCGAGAATGCGGTATTCCTGTTCAATTCCTCGGGCGATCCGACGCTGATGCGCGAAGGCAATGACATGAGCGCGGTCTATGTCGTGATGCCGATGCGGGTGTAACAGCAGCAGGCTTTGTCGCTGGAAACTCCGCGCAAAAGGCACTACCGCTGCGGGCATGTCCGTCCATCTCGTCTCGCTTGTCCTGTCGCATTTCCGCTCGCATCAGCGCACGCGGCTTGACTGTGACGGGCGGCCTGTCGTGCTCTCGGGGCTGAACGGGGCCGGCAAGACGAATGTTCTTGAGGCGATCTCACTGCTCTCACCCGGTCGCGGTCTGCGCCGCGCCGCGCCCGAAGAGATCGCGCGCAAGCCCCAAGGGGTCGGCTGGAAACTGCGCGCCGAAATCACCCGCCCTGACGGCCTGCGCCAGATCGAGACCTGGGCGGAACCCGGCCAGTCGCGCCAGTTGCGCCTTGATGACAAGGCCGCGCCGCAGACCGTGTTGGGCGAGATCGCGGCGATGCTCTGGCTGACGCCTGCGATGGACCGGCTCTGGATCGAAGCGCCGGAAGGGCGGCGGCGCTATCTCGACCGGATCGTGCTCAGCTTCCGGCCCGGCCACGCAGCGCAGACCCTTGCCTATGAAAAAGCCATGCGCGAGCGCAACCGGCTGTTGCGCGATCAGGTCAGCGATGCGGGCTGGTATGGGGCGATCGAGGCGCAGATGGCGCAGGCCGGGGCCGCGATCAGCGCCAATCGCCGCGCTGCGCTGGCCGAACTCGCGCGCCATGGCATCGCCGACGGGCCGTTCCCGCAGGCCGATCTTTCGCTCGATTGCGCGGCACCCGTGGCGGTCGATGATCTCGCGACCGCGCTCGCCGAAGGGCGCAGGCGCGACATGGCCGCCGGGCGCAGCCTGACCGGGCCGCACCGCGCGGATATGCTGGCAGTCTGGGCCGCCAAGGGGATGGCGGCGGCGCAATGCTCTACGGGTGAGCAGAAAGCGATGCTGATTTCCATCCTTCTCGCCAATGCCCGCGCGCTGAAGCTCCGTGACGGGCATGCGCCGATCCTGCTTCTGGACGAGGTCGCCGCCCATCTTGACGCGGGCCGCCGCGCGGCGCTTTATGACGCCCTGTGTGATCTTGGCGCGCAGGCGTTTCTGACCGGCACCGGGGCTGAACTTTTCGCGGATCTTGGCCCCCGCGCACAGCATTTCACTGTCTCGGAGCGCAACGGGCGTTCCATTCTAGAGGAGAATTTTCCATGAATTACCCACGCCAGCGCATCACCCTCATCACGCTTGGCGTCGATGATCTTGACCGCGCCAAAACCTTCTACAAGGGCCTCGGCTGGGTGCCTGCCGAGGAGGTCGAAGGCATGGCCTGTTTCCAGCTGCACGGGCAGGCACTGATGCTCTTCGGGCGCGCGGAACTGGCGAAGGATCAGGGCCGCGAAGGCGCGCATCTTGGCACCGGCGCCGTGACGCTCTGTCAGAATTTCGACAGCCGCGCGGATGTGGACGCGGCTTTTGCCGAGGCTCTGGCCGCAGGGGCCTCGTCGCTGAAAGCGCCCGAGGCGGTGTTCTGGGGCGGCTATTCGGGCTATTACACCGACCCCGATGGCCATGTCTGGGAAGTCGCGCATAATCCCTTCTGGCCCTTGGCCGCCGATGGCAGCCTGACCCTGCCCGCGCCCGAATGACCGTCACGGCAGGGGAGCTTGCCTTCTATGCAGGCGCGATCTTCATCCTGTTTCTGACACCCGGCCCGGTCTGGCTGGCGGTCATCGCGCGGGCGATGTCGGGGGGCTTTGCCTCGGCAGCCCCTGTCGCGGTCGGCGTGGCGCTGGGCGATATGATCTGGCCGCTGGCCGCGATCTTCGGCTTGAGCTGGATCCTGTCGATCTATGGCGACTTGCTGGAGGCGCTGAAATGGGTCGCGATGGGGATGTTCGTGATCATGGGCGTGCAACTGATCCGCCATGCGACCGCGCGACTGTCCGAGGACAGCCGCCTGACGCGCCCCGGCGCAGGTGCGGGCTTTGCGGCGGGTGTCACGGTCATTCTCGCCAATCCCAAGGCGATCCTCTTCTACATGGGCGTCCTGCCGGGGTTTTTCGACCTCAGCCGCGTGACCGGCGCGGATATCGCCGCGATCCTCGCGGTCTCGGTGCTCATCCCGATGTTCGGTAATCTGGCTTTCGCCGCGATGGTGGACCGCGCGCGCCTGCTCTTGCGCTCAGGCCGGGCGCTGGCAGTTGCGAACCGGGTCGCGGGAGCGCTGATGATCGTGGTCGGCGTGGTGATCGGGCTGAGCTGAGCGGGCATTACTGCCCGCGCAGGATCCGCTCCATCGCGATAGGTTGCGGGTGGCCTGCCAGGCGCGAGCGATAGATCACCAGCGATTCCGCCACGCGCATGATGTAATTGCGCGTCTCGGCAAAGGGCACGCTTTCAACCCATGTGAGAATATCGACGCTGGCATCGCGCGGATCGCCCAGCCGCTCGATCCATTGGCGCGGACGCCCCGGCCCGGCATTGTAGCCTGCCGCGACAAGCGCGAGCGAGGGGCCGAATTCTTCGCGCAGGCCCTCCAGATAGGCCGCGCCCAGCCGCGCATTCAGCGCCGGGTTGCGCGTCAGATCACGCGGATCAAAGGGCAGACCGAGTTGGCGCGCCATCATCTCGCCTGTGCCGGGCAGAACCTGCATCAGCCCGCGCGCATCGGCGGGACTGACCACGGCCGGGTCAAATTCGCTTTCACGCCGGGCGATGGCCTTGACCAGATCCATCGGCACCGGCAGCTCGGCCTGCGCGAGATTGGTGAGCGGGAAATAGGCGCGGGGCAGGATGATCTCGTTCTGGATCGCGATTTTGGCGATATTCAGTGCGAAATTCGGCTCATTGATCGCGAGCATACGGTCGGCCAGCGCGCCAAGTGCATCCTCGTCATCCTCGACCTGACGCGCAAGCGCCAGGACGAAGCGGCGCGCGTCATGCCACTGCCCGGCCTCGCGCAGGAGCATCGCAGCGGCCAGAAGATCGGATCCTGCAAGAGCCGTTTCCTGCCAATCGGGATAGGCTGGCCCGTCGATCAGGCTCGGGTCGAGCGTCATGCCCAGATGATCAGCCGCCAACTGGCCGTAAAACCCGGTCTGATGTTCGGCCCCGAATTCATAGGCCGCCTGCGCGGCAATGGCATCGCCGCGGGCGTCATGCGCGCGGCCCTCCCAAAAGCCCGCGCGCCCAAGACTGATCGGACTGGTCGAGCGGATGCGCAGATTGGTGAAATGACGCAAGGCGTCATCGGGCCGGTCAAGATAGGTCAGCGCGATGAAACCTGCGAGGAATTCCAGATCGACGAAGCTCAACCCGTCGCTGAGCCCGTTCGGCGTCGCCAGATCATAGGCGCGCTGATAAGCTCCATTCGACAGGGCGTTGCGCACAAGGAAAATCCGCCGACGGCCCCAGTCTTCGGGATCGCCAAGACCGGCCTCATCGCGCGACTGCGCAAGGATCAGCTCCGCCGCCCCGCCGTAATTTCCGGAGCGCATGCGAAACTCGAACCGGTCATGCATCAGGCCGGGATCGTTTTGCAGCGCTTCGGGCACCGCAGCGATCAAACCATCCACGCCGCTTTCATTGTTCTGCATCGCGATCCGGGCGCGCGCGACGGCTCTTGGCACCTCGTCTAGCCGCTCCAGATGCCGCATGGCCCCGGTCGTCTCGCGCCGCCACAAGAGCATATCGACACGTGCGGCGTGATGCGGGGCCAGCGCTGCCTCAAATGTCCGCAACAAACGCAGCTCATTTTCGCCGCTGAGCGAGCTTTCCCGCCAAAGCTGCTGCGCCATTTCCGTGGCCTGCGCTGTCTCGCCCTGCGCGTGCAGCGCAAAGACCTGCGCGATCCTGCCTTGCTCGGTGAGCGGCGGGTGCGCGGCGAAGAAGTCGATGATCTCTTGCGGGCCGCCCCTCGCGATCAGTGGCTCCGCGCGGCGCTGAATGGTGATGGTCAGTGGCCAATCGGCGTTCTCGTCGAGAAAACCCCGATAGTCCGCGAATGTGCCGTGCCCTGCGCGCAAGGCCCGCCAGCGGATCAGATCCGCCGCCACAGGGTGCAGGCTCCGCACCTGATCAAGCGCGCGATCCAGATCCCCGGCTTCGGCCGCAGTCATGGCATTGCCGAGGATCCCTGCGACGCGCGAAGGCGGCGGGCTGCTCTGTGCCCAAACGGGCGCGGTCGTACATAGTGCCAGACCGAGGATCGCTGCGCCACGGCACAGCTTTCGGGGGAGCTTCTGCTGCATGCCTTGCCTTCTTTTGACCTTGAAAATCCGTGGCTATCGTTCTAACCGCCACGCACAGGGCATCAAGACACTTTCGCGCAACCGCGGTCTTGATCAGAGGCAAGCGGCAGTCGAAGGGAAACGCAGATGCAGTTCAGAGGGTCAATGCCAGCCTTGGTCACACCGCTGAAAGATGACATGCTCGACCTTGACGCGCTGCATGCGTTGGTCGATTGGCAGATTGCGGAGGGCTCGCACGGTCTTGTGCCCGTCGGCACGACTGGCGAAAGCCCGACGCTGAGCCATGACGAACATAAACGCGTGATCGAGGAAGTGGTGCGCGTGACGGCCGGGCGCGTGCCCGTGATTGCCGGGACCGGATCGAACAATACCAAGGAAGCGATCGGCTTCATCCGCCATGCCGAACAGGTCGGCGCAGATGCGGCGCTCGTTGTTACGCCCTATTACAACAAGCCCACGCAAGAGGGTCTGATTGCGCATTTCAAGGCCGTGCATGACAGCTGCGAATTGCCGATCATCATCTACAACATCCCGGGACGCTCCGTCGTGGATATGATGCCGGATACGATGGGACGGCTGGCGGAGCTGCCACGGATCATCGGCGTCAAGGATGCGACGGGCAAGCTCGAACGTGTGAGCCTGCAGCGGATGAGCTGCGGTGCCGATTTCGTGCAGCTCTCGGGCGAGGATGCGACAGCGCCGGGGTTCAACGCGCAAGGCGGGGTGGGGTGCATTTCGGTGACGGCCAATGTCGCGCCGCGCCTTTGCGCCTCTTTCCAGGAAGCCACGCTCGCCGGTGATTATGCTGCTGCGCTCGCGATTCATGACAAGCTGATGCCGCTGCATGTGGCGATTTTCGCCGAACCCGGCCTGGTCGGTGCGAAATATGGGCTGTCTCGCCTCGGGAAATGTCGCGAAGAGGTGCGCTTGCCGCTTCTCGGGCTCACAGAAGCGGCGAAAGCGCAGATGGACGCCGCGATGCGTCATGCCGGGCTGATCAATTAGAAAACCCGGTTGTCAGGCTGGCGCGGTCGATATCGACCCAGACCAGCCGATGGCGCGTATGCGGGGCGTCCGGATCGCCATAGAGAGCGGCATCGGGATGGTCCAGCTCAGGCCAGTAAACGCCTGATCCGGTCACCCGCAACTCGCTTGATGGCAGGACGTAGCTGACCCGGAGATTGCCGGGGC
The DNA here is from genome assembly GCA_003565055.1 of Paracoccaceae bacterium. GTDB lineage: Bacteria > Pseudomonadota > Alphaproteobacteria > Rhodobacterales > Rhodobacteraceae > Roseinatronobacter. The sequence continues at coordinate 868 of PXDM01000396.1, read as the reverse complement.
CACGGTCTTGCGGCCAATGCACTGTGTCAAGCTCTGGCGGGCCAAGATGGGCGCGGTCTCGCGCGCTGGTTGCGGCCTGTCGCGCGCCTTCGCTTGCTGGTCGCGGGTCTTGCAGGCGCGGATGGCCCAGCAGGTTTCGCATCGCTTGATGCAGTCCATCGCCATCCTCGGGGTCGAGATTGCTGCCGCCGAGCAGCACAAACGGACCGGCTGGTGGCGGCAGGGTGAGGCGTGCGTCGAGATAGGCGTTCCAGAACGCGGTTTCATCATGGTTGCGCAGCTGGTTGGTGTTCATGTCATCACCGAAAACCGGCGGACCCGCCTGATAGACCAGCAGATGCAAGCTGCGACCTGCGCCGAGATCCAGTGGCACATCCCAATGCCCTGTGCTGGACAGCCGCTGGATTTCCCATCTCTCGGGGGAGTGATCGGGGATCAGCGCTTTGGGAAGATCTCGCCAGAGGAGGCCCGAGAAATCGCGCAGATCGTGGCGATCAATCGGATAGCGCGACAAAAGCGCCAGCGCCTTCGTCCCGTAGAACCCGCCATATCCCTGTGCATCATCCGGCCCCGTTCGGTCGCTTGACGTTTCGGGGATGATGCCATCTCTGAGCCCGGCATTCGAGGGCAGCGCGAAGACATGCGCGAAATCGTGCCCCTGCGCCGCCACGAGATCGCGAAATGCGCCCAGGGCAACCAGCCCGTGATCATAATCCAGACCTGACAGGACAATGATGTCTGGGGCGACTTTGGCGATCAGTTGTGCCTTGGCCAAGGCCGCATCGCTTGGGCCGAGAATGTCGCGGAGCGCATAGCCCGGACCACGACCGCCGAGGTCAATGCGCCAGAAGGCGAGCCGGATATCGCC
>PXDM01000342.1 GCA_003565055.1 Paracoccaceae bacterium | reverse complement strand
CTGCGTTCTGACCCAGCCCGAGAGCATTTGCTGGCTTTTGAACATACGCGGCCATGACCTGCCCCGCCTGCCGGTTCTGCAGGGCTTCGCGATCCTGCATGATGACGGGCGCGTGGATCTCTTCGCCGATTGTGCCAAATGCGCCGATCTGAGCTTCACCGAGGGCACGCATCTGCGCCCGCCCGAGGCGTTTGACGCCGCCCTGCGCACTCTGAGCGGGCCGGTGCGGATCGACAAGACCACTGTGCCTTTGCAGGTCTTGCGCGTGCTGGGCGAAAGCGGAACCGAAACCGCCTATCAGCAAGACCCCTGCCTGATGCCCAAGGCGCGCAAGACCGAGGCTGAACTGGCGGGCGCGCGCGCCGCGCATTTGCGCGATGGGGCGGCGATGGTGGAATTCCTCTGCTGGCTCGACGCGCAGGCCAACCGCGTGGTCGATGAGCCTGAATTCGCCCTGACCGAGATCGACATCGCCCGCCATCTGGAAGCCTGCCGCGTCGCGACCGGCGCGCTCGAAGATCTCAGCTTCGACACGATTGCAGGCTCTGGGCCGAACGGGGCCATCGTGCATTACCGCGTCACACAGGCGAGCGACCGCCGTCTGATGCCCGGTGATCTGATGCTGGTCGATTCGGGCGGGCAATATCTCGACGGGACGACCGACATCACCCGCACCATCCCCATCGGCCCGGTTGGCACGCTGGAGGCCGAATGCTTCACCGCGGTCCTGCGCGGCATGATCGCGATTTCGCAGGCCCGCTTTCCGCGCGGGGTGGCGGGCGGTCATCTCGACGCGCTCGCCCGCGCGCCGCTCTGGCAGATGGGGCGCGATTATGACCACGGCACAGGCCATGGTGTGGGTGCGTTCCTCTCGGTGCATGAGGGGCCGCAACGGATTTCGCGCATCTCGCAAGTGCCGCTGGCCGAAGGAATGATCCTGTCCAATGAGCCCGGCTATTACCGCGAAGGGCGCTTCGGTATCCGCATCGAGAACCTGATCACCGTGCGCAAGGCCAGCCCGCTCGCAGAGGCCGATGCGCGCGACTGGCTGGAATTTGAGACGCTGACCATCGCGCCGATCGACCGCCGCCTGATCCTGCCAAGCCTGCTCAGCGTAGCAGAACGCGTCTGGCTCGATACCTATCACGCGCGGGTGCTGACATTGCTGCGCCCGCTTGTGAGCGACGCGGCGGCCCCATGGCTGACGCGGGCCTGCGCGCCGCTTTAGCTGCACGCGCAGAAAACACCCTTAACACTGGCCTGAAAACCTGCAACAGTGCGCGCGTCTACAAGAGGAATGAAATACATGACCAATGTCAGGATCTATCCTGCCGAGGGCACTTGGGTCGTGCGTGCAGGTGGTTCGGTAATCGCCGAGAGCACGCGCGCGCTGGAACTGGTGCAGCGCGACTATCCGTTCGTGATCTATTTCCCGCGCGCTGATGTGGCCGGGGCCGTGCTCGATCCGTCCGACCGCCCGCTGATCTGCGATGACCGGGGTGAGGGCGTGCATTTTCACGTCTCAAGCCCCGAGGGCCTGATTGAGAATGCGGGCTACAGCCTTACCAAGCCCACAGCGGAAGCCGAATCCCTGCGCGATTATCTCGCCTTCGACGCCGGTAAAGTGACCGTCGAACGCGTCTGAGCGCGCGGCCTTCGCTGATCTGCGCGCGTTGTGTCGCATTGTCACCGTACCGCTGCCCGAAAACCGTCACGGATGCCCTGTCTTTTATCTGAGCTTAACTCTGATCAGCTAAGCAAAAGACAGCCCGGAACGGATACAAGGCGTGACACGAGCGAGCAGATCGACCCAGCACATGGCCCCGATGCGACGCGCATCTGGGGCCTTCTGTGTCGCGCTTCTCGTGGCTGGTATTGGGCCATCCGGCGCTCAGGCCCAAACGCTTTTGCAGCAGACCTTGCTCCTTGATGCGCGTACCGGCTCAAGCCGGGCGGCATTGGCGCAGGATATGGCGCAAGGCGGATATGAACTGAGTGACGGCACGGAGGTCGATTTCGTCGATTGGTACAGCCCGCGCCTGCCGGAAATGACAGTGAAGCTTCTGACGGCGATGACGCCCTCCTTCGGCATGATCTGGGGCGTCAGCACAGGGGAGCGCGGCGAGAAATACCGGATCGACCCAGGCATCTGGCTGGGTTTCGTTTATCGGCATGACCTGACGACACACAGCACTGTCAGCCTGACAGCATCGACGCTGATCGGGGGGGATTTTCGCGAAAAGACCTGTCAGGCGTATTATCAGATCACGAGTAGCGAAGAGACTGTGAATTGCCGCCTTGCAGCCTCCGTCCTTCCGCCCGAAGACACGCTGAATTTTCTGGAACGCCGCACGGGCCTGCGCGAAAGCCGCGCCATGCTGCGCTATGAGCTTCGGTTCTGAGCAACGCACATCTGTGCGATGCCGGTTTCGGACAGTCCAATCGGCCTCAGCGCAATAAACGTGAACGCCCCGGGCCAAGTTCAGTGGCTCAACCCAATCTCAGCGGATTTCTGCAGGTGCCAAGGCACGTCGAATACTTGCTTCCCCACGGCCATGCACCGCAGGATCATAGTTGCGGATTGTGTCCGTGCGCGCGGTGTTGAGAAGTTGCTCCGCGATCTGACTGGGGTCTGCACCGGTGAATTTGCTGCCAAGAATCGCCGCGTAGCCACTGACAATCGGCGCGGCAAATGACGTGCCCGCGAGCCCACCCATGCGCGCACTGTCCACTCCAACCGTCAGAAACTGATCCTGCACTGTCGGATTTTCCCCGGCGAAATTGGAATAATCGGCGAGATCAGCGCGATTGCCGACCCGCCCATTCCGATTGAGCGCCCCGACAAAAATCGCCGAATCCATCCCGATCAGCGCCATGTTCAACCCGTCTATCTCATGCGTGGAGCCAGTCGAGACGATCCCATCGACCTCGATCCCCTCATTCCCGGCGGCTTTCACAATGACGGCCGCATTCTCCGAAGCAAATCGGATAATGTCGCGTTCTGTTCGGTTTTCCGAAGCGCCCCACATGCTGCGGCTGGTCCAATCCATCCCCCCGAACCCGGAACTGGACGAAAAGATCAACCCATAGCTCAGGTTGACCACGTTCAGATGGTCGTCGGACAAGGCAATGCGCCGCCCCTGCTCGTAATTGAGCGAGACGACTGATGCTTCTGGCGCAACCAGACCAGCAAGCGTCTCGACCCAAGCGCCGTGATTGGCTTTGCGCTGATCTCCTGTGAGGCCACCGGAAAAACTCGGTCCACGGAAATCATCCACAACAGTGATGCGGGCGCCGGCGCCGAGATACCCATCCCCCCATGCGCGCTCCACCTCCGGATGCATCCAGGAGTAATAGGCAGCCGCACGGGCCACAGGCGGGCTTTCAAGGGGGGGGATGCCCGACCCGTCACTGCCGCCACAGGCCGACAGCGCGGCCAAGCTTCCAAACAGAAGAAAGAGCTTCCTGAACACGACTCTTACCCGATATTCGACGTCAAAATGACCCGGCGTCTCCAGATAGCCGTCAAATATGTTAAAATTTCGTCGTCAAGGTCCGCTTATGGCCGCATTTCCAGCGCATCGACGAGTAGCGCGCGCAGCATCTCCCCCGGCACATCATCGCAGACGAAGGCCGCCCCGATGTCGCGCGCGAGGATGAACCGCAAGCGCCCGTCCTGCACTTTCTTGTCCTGCGCCATCAGTGCAACCAGCGCGTCGGCCCCCGGCAGATCGCCCGGAATATCCGACAGATCCGCCTTCATCCCCATGCCTCGAAGATGCGCACGCACGCGGCTCGGGGTTTCCTGCGCGCAAAGCCCCATGCGCGCGGAGAGATCAAAGGCCAACGCGCAGCCGATGGCCACGCCCTCGCCATGCAGCAGCCGGTCGGAATACCCCGTCGCGGCCTCGAGCGCATGGCAGAAAGTATGGCCGAGGTTCAAAAGCGCGCGCTCCCCCTGCTCGGTCTCGTCACGCGCCACGATGCCCGCCTTCATCTCGACGGATCGGCGCACAGCATGCTGGCGCAGCGCCTTGTCGCCGCGCGCGAGCGCGGGGCCATTGACCTCCAGCCAGTCGAAAAACGCGGCATCGCCCAGAAGCCCGTATTTCACGACCTCGCCGTAACCGGCCAGAAAATCGCGCGCGGGCAGGCTGTCGAGCAGATCAATATCCGCAAGCACAAGGCTCGGCTGATGAAACGCCCCCACCAGATTCTTGCCGTGGCGCGTGTTGATCCCGGTCTTGCCGCCCACGGAGCTGTCCACCTGCGCAAGAAGCGAGGTCGGGATTTGCACGAAACGCACGCCCCGGCGCAGCACCGCAGCCGCGAAGCCCCCCAGATCACCGATGACGCCGCCGCCGAGCGCAATCACCATGTCGCGCCGTTCGACCTGCGCATCGAGCAGCCATTCCACGGCCTCGGACAGCCCGGCCCAGCCCTTCGTCGCCTCCCCCGGTGCCAAGGCATGCGCGCTCGACGCGATGTCTGCGGCCTGCAACCCGGCCTGAAGCGCGTCGAGATGCAGCGCCGCCACACGCGTCTCGGTCAGGATTGCGGCGCGCGGGCGATGCAGAAGCGGGCCGATCAACGCGCCCGCCTGCGCGAGCAATCCCTGCCCGATCACCACATCATAGGCGCGCGCGCCCAAGGGAACATGAACATGGTCGATCCGGGTCATGGCTGGGCTCCTGTCAGGATATCGGGGCGCGTGGCCAGCACATCAATCGCGGCCTTCGCAGTGTCGGCAATGGCGTAATCGGCGCGGGTTTCGACAGTCAGATCCGCCTGCGCATAGGCAGGACCGCGCGTGTCCAGCAACTCGGCCAGCGTCTCGCGCGGGTTGTCCGTGCGCAGCAGCGGGCGCGTGGTCTTGTGGCGTACGCGCGACCAAAGCAGGTCGAGATCCGCCTTCAGCCAGAGCGCCGCGCCCTCGGCACTGATGCGCGCGCGTGTCTCGGGGTTGAGGAACGCCCCGCCCCCCACTGACAGCACACAAGGCGTCCCGCGCAGCAGCCGCGCGATCACCTCGGCCTCGCGCGCGCGGAAATAAGGCTCGCCGAAGCGCTCGAAAATCTCGGCGATGCTCAGCGTGGAGGCGGTCACGATCTCCTCGTCCGAATCGAGAAACGGCACCCCCAGCATGCGCGCAAGTTCCTTGCCGACGGCCGTTTTCCCCGCCCCCATCATGCCGACAAGCACGACTGTCTTGCGCAATTTCATGCTGATCCCCCGCGTAGGTATCACTCTTTACAAGTTTATCCCGAACGTCTGTCTTTTGTCGTGTTAAGGCGCTATTGTCGATGCGAAAACCTCCCAAAGGCGACGCCAAGAGAGAGGTGTTGTTTTGTTGAAAGGCAGGCCATCCCATGCGCTATATCTTCCGATTCGTTTTCCTGCTGGTGCTGCTGGCAGGCATCGCTGTCATTGGCTACGCCTATGTCGGTGATCTGTCGCCGCAGCGCAGCCCGGTCGAGACCCCGGTCACGCTGGAGGTGAATTGACCCTCCGGGCACCATCAGCGGCACTGCTCGCGGGCCTTCTGGCGTTGGCCCCTGTCACGGCGCTGGCGCAGAATACAGGCGCACCGCAAACTGCGATTGACTGGCTTGAGCAGGCGCTGCGCCTGCCGCCACAGCCCGAAGTCGCCCCAAGCCCCCTGCCTTCCGAGGACGACCCTCCGCCTGCCCCGCAACAGCCCGATGCGCAATTCGAAGAGATCGCCGTGACGCCGCTTTCAGGCGTTGATCTGGACACCACCGGACTGTTCACCGCAGCGCAGGTCGGCTTGCCCCGCGATCTCTGGGGGCCACTGCCCGCCGAAGAGATCACCGACGCCATTGCGGCCCTGCCCAGTGACACGGTGCCCAGTGCGGCGCGGCTGACCCTAAGGCTTCTGCTGGCCGAATTCTCGCCCCCGGTCGCGAATGCTGTGACCCTGCCGGGGGCACTTCTGCTCGCACGGATCGACCAGCTGATTGCCATGGGCGCGCTTGAACAGGCCGCGCAACTGATCGAGGCCGCGCCGGTCACGGATGCGGCGCTGCGGCTGCGCGCCTTCGATATTGCGCTTCTTCTGGGCGAAGAGGACCGCGCTTGCGCTGCGATGGAAGGGCAGATCACGGCCACCGAGGGTCAGGGCGCGCAGATTTTCTGCATGGCGCGGCGCGGGAATTGGCGGGCGGCCTATTCCGGGCTCGCCGTGGCGCAACGTCTCGGGCTTCTCGCGGCGGATGAGGCAAATCTGCTCGCGCGGTTTCTGGAGGAGGAAGAGGCCGACTACACACCGCCTCCACCACGCGATATCACCCCGCTTGCGCTACGCATCCTTGAGGCACTGGGCGAGCCTCCGGGCACCAGCGGCCTGCCCGTCGCCTTCGCGCATTCCGACCTGCGCGGCATTTCCGGCTGGCGTGCGCAACTCGATGCGGCGGAACGGCTGACCCGCGCGATGGTGTTGCAGCCGAACCGGCTTTTCGGTCTGTACACGGAACGCCGCGCGGCAGCATCGGGCGGATTGTGGGAACGCGTGCGCGTCGTTCAAAGCCTTGAGCGCGCGCGGGCCTCGGGCGATACTGCGGCGATTTCCGAGACGCTGATCCGCGCCTATGAGCTGTTTCAGGCGGTCGAGCTGGAAAGCGCCTTCGCCGACATCCATGCCGAGCCTCTCGCGGATCTCGACCTGAGCCGGGACGCTGCGCGCATCTTGTGGCAGATGCTCCTGCTCGCGCAGGACCGCCCCGACCGCATGGCCGCGCTCGCCCCCGACACCAGCCTCGGGCGGCTGGTCATGGCGCTCGCAACCGGCGCGCCGCTGCCGCAGACCGACAGCCCCGCCATGGCCAGCGCCATCGCCCTGGGCTTCAGCGATGCGCCCCTGCCCGACAGCGCGCAGGCCCAGCTCGAGCAAGGCGCGCGCGGGATGGTGCTGTTGCAGGCGCTCGAGCAGATCGCACTCGGGGCTGCAGGCGACGCCCATGCCGCCGCGCAGGGGCTCATGCGGTTGCGCGCGCTCGATCTCGATGCCGATGCCCGCCAGATCGCCATTGAGTTGCTGCTGCTCGATCGTCGGGGCTGACGCGCATGGAGGCCCTGTCTCAGCGCTGGATCTCGACCTTCCTCGATGCGCAGGCCGCCGAACAGGGCGCGGCGCGCAACACCCAACTCGCCTATGCGCGCGACTTGCGCGATTTCGCGGATTGGGCCGCGCGCAACGGGGCCGCCTTCGATCAGCTGAGCCGCGCCGAGATCGAAGCCTATCTGGTAGAGTGTGAAGCACAAGGGCTCGCGACATCGACCCGCGCGCGCAGGCTCGCCGCGATCCGGCAGCTTTACCGCTTCGCCTATGCCGAGGGCTGGCGCAGCGACGACCCTGCAAGCCGCATCACTGGCCCCGGAAAATCGAAGAAACTGCCCGCAACGCTCACCCATGCAGAGGTCGATGCGCTGCTGGAGGCCGCGCGGCTCACGGGCCGCAGCGAGGCCGAGCGCGCGCGCAACACCTGCCTGATGGAGCTTCTCTACGCGACCGGCATGCGCGTGACAGAACTGGTCAGCCTGCCCGTCGCCGCTGTGCGCGGTGATCCGACCATGCTGCTCGTGCGCGGCAAGGGGAACAAGGAACGCATGGTGCCGCTCTCTCAGCCCGCCCGCCGCGCGCTCGGCGACTGGCTCGCGCATTGGGACCTTGCGGCCAGCGACCAACGCGCCAAACGCCTGCCGGAGCCGCGCCATCTCTTCCCTTCGAAGCGGCGCGACGGGCATCTGAGCCGCGTGAGTTTCTTTCTTCTCTTGCGCGACATCGCCACCCGCGCAGGGCTTGATCCAACCCGCATCAGCCCGCATGTGCTGCGCCACGCCTTCGCGACTCATCTTCTGGCAGGTGGTGCCGATCTGCGCGCGATCCAGACGCTTCTCGGCCATGCCGATGTGTCGACGACCGAAATCTATACGCATGTCCTTGAAGAACGGCTTAAATCGCTGGTGCTGGAGCATCACCCGCTGGCCAAGAGCTGAACAGAGTTTTCCAAAGGCGCAGGAGCCGCGCAGGTCAGCACGACCGCGTTACGCGTTTCGGCACGGCGGTTGTCAAATATCAAGCGCTGTGGTCTTGACCACCGTGCGCAGCGCGAAAGACGATTGCATCTGCGCGACGCCGGGCAAACGGCTCAGATACCGGCGATGGATGCGCGCGAAATCCTCGGTATCAGCAGCGATGATCTTGAGCAGGTAATCCGCGCTGCCCGCCATCAGGTGACATTCCAGCACATCGGGCACCCGCGCCACCTCGCGCTCGAACGCGTCGAGGATGTCATCGCGCTGGCGCGACAGGCTGATCTCCACAAAGACCACAGTGGGCCGCCCGATGCGCTTGGGGTCGAGAAGCGCCACATAATCCGCGATGATCCCGTCCGCTTCCAGCCGCTGGACGCGGCGATGACAGGCCGAAGGCGAGAGATTGACCATCTCGGCCAGTTCCGCATTGGTCACCCGGCCCTGCTTTTGCAGCACCCGCAGGATGCGGCGATCTGTGGCATCTAGCTGCATTGCAGCGCAACCTTCATCGACAATTTTGGAATTAGACGCAAGAAATTGATACTCTTTTTGCGAAGCGAGTGCAAGTTTCCAAGAATTTCGCGCGAGCGATGCAATATCATCGCTGCATCGCGCAACAGGAAAGGTTGATGCCATGCTGATCGGATGCCCCAAAGAGATCAAACCGCAGGAATTCCGCGTGGGCCTGACGCCCAATGCCGCGTATGAAGCCATTCTGCGCGGCCATGCCGTCATCGTCGAACAAGGGGCCGGGGCCGGCTCTGGTTTCGCGGATGAGGATTACATCAATGTCGGCGCGCAAATCGTTGATACGGCGTCCGAAATCTTCGCCCGCTCCGAGATGGTCGTCAAGGTCAAGGAACCGCAGGCCGTCGAGCGCAAGCAGTTGCGGGCGGATCAGATCCTTTTCACCTACCTGCATCTCGCGCCCGACCCTGAACAGACGCGTGACCTGCTCGCCTCTGGCGTGACCGCGATTGCCTATGAGACAGTCACTGACCGCGCAGGCGGGCTGCCCCTGCTCGCGCCCATGTCCGAAGTCGCCGGACGGCTCGCGCCGCAGATGGGCGCCTGGGCGCTGCAGAAAGCCAATGGCGGGCGCGGTGTGCTGATGGGGGGCGTTCCCGGTGTGCGGCCCGCGAATGTCACAATCATCGGCGGCGGTGTCGTCGGCACGGCAGCCGCGCGGGTTGCCGTCGGCATGGGGGCGAATGTCACGATCCTCGACCGTTCGATTGCGCGGATGTCCTATCTCGACGATATCTACCATGGCCGCCTGACGACGCAATTCTCGGACGCCGCCGCGATTGCGGATCTGATCACGCGGGCGGATATGGTCATCGGGGCCGTGCTCATCCCCGGTGCCGCCGCCCCCAAACTGATCTCGCGCGCGCAGCTCGAGACCATGCAGCCCGGCGCTGTTCTGGTCGATGTGGCGATTGATCAGGGCGGATGTTTCGAGACCTCGCGCGCCACGACCCATGCGGATCCGGTCTATGAGATCGACAATGTGCTGCATTACTGCGTCGCGAACATGCCCGGTGCCGTGGCGCGCAGCTCGACCATCGCGCTCGGCAATGCGACCATGCCCTTCATGCTGGCGCTCGCCGACAAGGGCTGGCGTAAGGCCTGCGAAGAGGATGTGCATCTGCTCGCGGGGCTCAACACCCATGCAGGCCATGTGACCCATGCTGCTGTCGGTGCGGCGCTTGGGCTCGACAGCATCCCGGCGAGCAAGGCGCTGGGGCTCTGAGACAAGACTGGCCCGGAGCCGACGCTCCGGGCCATTTCAAATTATCCGCATCCATTTACATTCAAACCTTGCAATATGTCTCGTGAACGATATATGGTGCTCCAGACAGAATGATGGAGTTGCCAGATGAATCCCGAAGTCACAGCCTTCTTTGACGAAGAGACTTTCACCGTCACCTATGTGGTGCGTGACCCCAACAGCAAGAAATGCGCAATTGTCGATTCTGTGCTGGATTTCGACTATGCCTCGGGGCGTACGGATACGCGCTCGGCGGATATGGTCGTGGATTTCGTGCGCGATAACGAGCTTGAGGTCGAATGGCTGCTCGAGACGCATGTCCATGCCGACCATCTCTCGGCGGCGCCCTATATCCAGCAGAAGCTCGGCGGCAAGATCGCGATTGGCGAGAATATCCGCGTCGTTCAGGACACGTTCGGCAAGGTCTTCAATGAGGGCACAGAGTTCCAGCGCGACGGCTCGCAATTCGATGCGCTCTTCAAGCATGGCGACAGTTTCCATATCGGCCAGATGCGCGGCGATGTGCTGCACACGCCCGGCCATACGCCTGCCTGCCTGACCTATGTGATCGGCAATGCCGCTTTCGTGGGCGACACGCTCTTCATGCCCGATTTCGGCACGGCGCGTTGCGATTTCCCCGGCGGCTCGGCAGATACGATGT
>PXDM01000514.1 GCA_003565055.1 Paracoccaceae bacterium | reverse complement strand
GTCCGGCGGCCCAGATGCGACAGGTTGCGCACCAGCGCTTGTGCCTGCCCGACTGCGGCTTCGATCCGGCCCAGCGCCTGACCGCTCCGTAGATCCTGCGCGCCCCTGACAGTCTCGAGCACCTGCCCGATCACGGCCAGCGTGTTGGCCACATCATGCGCGAGCCCACCGGCAAGCTGCGCAACAAGCTGCCGGCTTTGCGCGATCTGCAAATGCTCACGCAGCAAGGTCTGCTCGCGCATCGCACGTTTTCGCGCGGTGACATCGCGTGCGATGAACAGGAAATTTCCATCCTCCTGCACCGCAATCGACATCTCGAAAGCCCGCCCTTCTGCCGCATCGCCCGGCAGGTCCAGTTCGCCCTGCCAACTGCCCTGCGCGAAAAGCCTGGGCATGGCATCGGTCAACAGGGAATTGAATTCCGGCGGCGTGACCTCATGCCATGACAATGTGGTGGCGAGAGCTTCCTCCGGCAAATTCAGGAATGCGTGCAGAACCGGATTCATGTAGATGAAACGGCCATCCGGCTGGACCAGCGCTATTCCCTCGTTCAGCGCATCCATCGCATTGGCGCGGTCTTGCAGCGCACGGGCCTCGGCAAGCTTCGTGCGCGTCACATTGACGCCAACGATCATGTAGGCCTCGATCACCTGCTCCGCGTCGCAGAGCTTCTTGAGCGTCAGCCGCGCCCAATAGGAATGACCGTCCTTGCTGCGCGCTTCGACCTCATGATCGACATCCTCGCCCTGATCAAGAGCGGCGCAGATCAGGCGCGCGGCATCCGGGTCGCTCTCGGTCAAGCCCAGGATGTCACTGGGGCGTTTGCCGCGCGCCTCGGTCAGTGCCATGCCGGACTGGCAGAGGGCGGCGGGATTCATCCAGGTGACGCAGCCCTCCGCATCCATGAGAAAAATGAGGTTCGTCGACAGGTCTGCAACGCGCACGAGTTGGCGGATATGCTGGTCCTGAAGATGGCTCTGGGTGACATCACGCAAGATGACCAGATAGCCCGCCGCCCCACCCCGCGCACTGCCCTTGCGGCGCGTAGCATAGACGGAAAACCGTTTGTCCTGCCCACCGCCTTGCAGCGTGTAGCGCAGAGTGTCGGACGCGCCCGCAGCCCGTGCCTGCATCAAGGCATCGCGTATGATACGCGCGGGATGCGGTGGAAAGACCGCTTCCGGCGGAAGCCCGATGATCTCCGTCGGATCCAGACCCGGCCCGTGAGCGGCATTGTGATGAAAGGCCACGATCACGCCATCGCTGTCGAGTTCCAACAGCAGTTCCGGGGCCTCCCTGAGCATCGCGGCGAGACGGTCTTTCGCCGCCCGCAGTTCTGCCTCCAGCCGCCGGTTGATTTTTTGATACCCGCGCGCCTGCAAGGCAAGGCTCAGGGTTGCAGCCAGAGCTTGCAGCAAATTCTGGTCACTTGCATTGAACCGCCGCGTGGTCTTGCAAAAATCCAGCCCCATGAAGCCAGTGATCGCGTTGCCTTCACGAATAGGCACGGAGATCAACGCCTTGATCCCCTGTTCGGCAAGCACATGCCGAAGCTCTGTGCCAACCGGAAACAGCGAGATATCGGGCAGCAGCATGGCCCCCTGTGTCTCGAACGCAGTCCACATCGCTTCACCGACATGATAGGGGATTTGCTGCAGTACCGCCTTGAAGGGCGTGACGCCGACAGCACACCATTCATGCGTATTATCTATGAAAACCAGGTCGCGGGTCTGGAAGATATAGGCCCGATCTGCCCCGAAAGCTTTACCGACCACCGCAAGCGCATCATTGATCGCCGCGTCAAGATGCACGGCCTCGGACCGCTGCACCGTCTGTTGCGCCTGAGCGACGGCATTGAGCAGATCTTCCAAAGCTTGCCTTTCCACCTGCAACTGTGCGAAGGCCCCGTCGCGCGTTTGAAATTCAGGGCAATTCGACCACATTTTCGACGCGCATTTAGCCGATTCAGATGGGCTTGGGCAAGAAAGCCCCGAGCGCATCTGGTTTTCCGCCACTGAACGCGATAATTTCGCCGAAATACCCCCTGATCAGAGGTCTCAGCCTTGGACGAAAAGCATAATGGTCGCGTCACGAGAGAAGGAATCCGCATTCATGAAGCGTTGGATTTCTCTGGCATGCACAAGGCGGGACGCGTCGCGGCCACAATCCTCGACGAGATTGCAGAACATGTCTTTGTAGGTCAAACGACCGAAGAAATAGACCGGATCATCACTGAGAAAGTCGCCGCCCATGGCGCACAATCGGCGACGATTGGCTATCGGGGCTATCAGCATGCGAGCTGTATTTCCGTTAATCATGTCGTCTGTCATGGGATTCCGGCGCAGAAAATGCTCAAATCGGGCGACATTCTGAATATCGACGTGACAGTGATCGTCGATGGCTGGTTCGGTGATACCTCGCGCATGTATGTTGCAGGTGAGATCTCGCGCAAGGCCGAACGGCTGGTGCAGGTCACGTATGATGCGCTGATGCTGGGCATCGAAGCCGTGCGCCCCGGCAATACCTTTGGCGATGTCGGCCATGCGATCCAGAGCTATGTCGAAAGCCAGCGCATGTCCGTTGTCCGTGATTTCTGCGGACACGGGCTGGGGCGCGTCTTCCATGCGCCGCCCAATGTGCTGCATTACGGACGTGCAGGCCATGGCGCGAAGCTCGAAGAGGGCATGTTCTTCACCATCGAGCCGATGGTGAATCTCGGCCGCCCCGAAACCAAGGTGCTCGCGGATGACTGGACTGCCGTGACGCGGGACAAATCGCTCTCAGCGCAGTTCGAACATTCCATCGGAGTGACCGCAAACGGGTTCGAGATCTTCACCCATTCTCCGGCTGGGCGTTTTCATCCGACATGGGGCTGACCGGCACCTTGTCGGAGGACGTGTCTCGTGTCGCCTCGATCCGTGCGTTCAGAATACCGCCCAAAAGCACGGAATAGGCCGAGAGGTAGAACCACATCAGCAAGGCCACCACGGCCCCGATGGAGCCATAGACCTCGTTGTAATTGCCGAAATTACTCAGGTAGTAGGAGAAGCCTACGGATGCGGTGATCCAGACCGTCATTGCCAGAATCAGCCCCGGAAACATCACCGCGCGTTCGGGATGCTCGCGCTTGGGGCCGATCCGGTAAAAGACCCAGATCCAGCAGGCCACCAGCCCCAGCGTCACCGCCCAGCGCACAGCTTCGAGCAGGATCGCGGACCCGCCGACCAATGGAAAAATGGTCAACAGAACCGGCAAAATAAGTACTGAAAGCAAGGCCACAATCCCGGCCCCAAGGAGCCCGATCGTGATCATGAGCACGCGAATTGCATGGCTGAACCCAGTGCGCCGGGGCGTGCCATGGATCGCATAGATCCCGAGCAGCATCGCATCAACGCCACGACGCGCGAGGAAAAGCGCGATCAGCACCGATAGAATGGACGTCCAGCCGAGAATGCCGTCATTGCTCCAGACGAGCCGGGTGATCTGATTCGATAGAAGCGTGAAAGCTGCAGGCGGCACCAGATCCTGGATCAGGCGCAATTGATCCTGAATAAGCAACGGGTCCGCAAATATCCCGAAGACCGAAATAAGCGCGGCAATCCCTGGGAACAATGCCAGCAGGGAGAAAAACGCCACACCGGCCGAGAGAAGCCCGATATTTCGGGCATTCATCGCTGTGTTGAAATCGACAGCGAACCGATAGGCGCTTTTCAGCTTTGCAAAGTGGGTGCTCAAATCGTCAAATCGTCAAATCGTCCAGCGACTTACCATCCGCCAACGCGTCAACAACCCATTTCGGCTTACGGCCCCGCCCGGTCCATGTCTGTGTTTTATCGGCAGGATTGGCGTATTTTGGAACCACAGGCTTGCGCAGTTTCGATTTTTCAATACCGAGCAACTGGTCAATCGTATAGCCGTGCTGGCGCGCAATGGCATCCACATCCGCCAAAGCCGCTTTCCGTGCACGATCTTCGAAAGACTCAATTGCCTTGGCAACATCTTTCTGAAGCTTCTTCAATTCGTCCAAGGACAAGCTGTTCAGATCCATCTCATTCCCTCGCAGATTAGAATAACGATACAAAGCCCAATCTGCGCAGGTATTTCAAGCGCAAAGTGATTTATGTCTGGCCCATTGCGCGGAAATATATCGAAGGATCATCAGATCAAGATGCGCGCCACCGCCGTTTTTACATATCGTGATCGCCTGCGGATCAGGCCGGATGAAGCTTCCGTCACAAATGCCGTAGAAATCGGCCACAACCTTTTCTCGTTTAATAACACCTTCTTGCAACGGGATTTTCAGCTCTCCGATATGGTCAAGCGTGGTGTCGAAACTATCGACGAAGAGGGTCGCACGCCGCAGCGCTTCATCGTCGGCTTCGCGCATGTCAGGACGAAACGCCCCGATCAGGTCGAGATGCTGTCCCGGTCTGAGCCAAGCCCCTTTTATTATGGGGCTCTGGCTCATTGTGGCCGTGCAAATAATGTCGGCGCCAGACACTGCGCGCTCAAGATCAGGTTCCGCACAGGCGCGTTCAAGATTTTCGGCAAACGCCTCCGCAGCTTCAATCCGTCGCGTCCAGATCGTAAATTCCGCCTGCGGAAAAACTGCGCGATAGGCGTCATACATGCTTCGCGCCACGGCACCGGCCCCAACCAAAGTGATCTTGCGCGACTCGGGCCGCGCCAGATGACGCGCGGCGAAAAGACTATCAGCGGCCGTTTTCCATTTCGTCAGAAGATGGAAGTCCACAAATGCTTCAAGCCTGCCATCCTGATCAGAATAAAGCGCTGCGCTACCATTCACGACAGGCAGGTCGCGCGTAGCGTTCTCTGGAAACACCGTCGCTGTCTTGACAAGCGCCCCCATCCCGTCAATCCAGGCAGCACGCGACAGAAGCGTATCACGCCCGCGATAGAGAAAACTATCGGTCGACTCGGCTCTCGGTGCGCGGTGCCCCTTTTCGATTGCCTCGATGGCACCGAGCCAATCGAGCTTCGGCTCAATCCGCGCGGAAATGAAATCTGGCGTTTCGTCAGGCATGCAACACCATATACGCGCATTCCATCTCTTTATTCACCCGACATGGCCTCTGCATGAAAGGCAATATGGTCCCCCATAAATGTCGAGACAAAGAAATAGCTGTGGTCATATCCCGGTTGCATGCGGAAAACACCGGGTTGACGCCGGGCCGCCATCGCTTCGGACAAAGCCTCCGGGCGCAGCAAGTCAAGGAACTGATCCGAATTGCCCTGATCAACCAAAACCTCGCCCTTGAAACCCTTTTCGCGCATCAAAAGCGTCGAATCATGACGCGCCCAGAGTGTCTCATCCGATCCAAGATAGGCCCCGAATTGCTTGCGGCCCCAATCGCTGGCGGTTGGATTAGCAATTGGCGAAAAGGCCGAGACCGAAGCAAAGCGCTCGGGCAGATGCATCGCAAGCGTGAGCGCCCCATGGCCGCCCATGGAATGGCCCGTGATCCCTTGCCGGGCTTCATCGAGCGCGAAATTGGCCATCAGCACGCGCGTCAGATCCTCGCTGATATAATCCCACATCCGGAAATGCGGTGCCCAGGGGGCCTCGGTCGCATTCACGTAAAAGCCTGCGCCCTGCCCCAGATCATAGGCCGCGTCATCCGCCACGCCCTCCCCGCGCGGCGATGTGTCGGGAAAGACCACAGCCAGCCCATGCTGCGCGGCATGCGCCTGTGCGTTGGCCTTTGTCATGGCGTTTTCATGCGTGCAGGTCAGCCCCGAGAGATACCACAAGAGCGGCACAGGGCCCCGCTTTGCCTGTGGCGGCATGAACAGCCCGAAGGTCATATCGCAGCCGGTTGATTGCGCGCTATGCCGATATACCCCCTGAACACCGCCGAAACAGGCGTTTTCCGACACGGTTTCCATGATCCTCTCCCTTCATGGCATCAATTTTCAGACAGCACCCTGTCAGAAGCTGTTCACCCATGCAACGATCAACGGAATGGTCAGGATACTCAATAGGGTGGAGACGAGGATGGTCGCAGAGACCCGCGCGACACCTGTATTATAGTGCTGTGCAAGGATGAAGACATTGCCCGCCACGGGCAGCGCAGCCGCCGCGATCAACACGCCGGCGACCTGCGGCTCGACCCGGAACAGCACCAAAGCCGCAAAGGCTGTCAGCGCCGGATGCAGCGCGAGTTTGCCGAAGCTCAGCCAAGCGACAATCCGCGGGCGCTCGATGCTCTTGTCGGCAAGCGATGCGCCAATGGCAAAGAGCGCGCCGGGCGTCGCGGCGGCCCCGAGCAGCGTCAGGAATTCATTCGCGATCTTCGGCACGCTCAGACCAAGTGACGACCAGGCGAGCCCCAACACCATCGCCATGACCATCGGATTGCGCGCCACCGCGAGGCCCAGTTTGCGCGGCAGGCTGCGATCCACGCGCCCTTCGCGCGAGAACATGATCAGCATCGTGAAGAGCGATGAGAAAACGATCATGTCGATGGTCAGAACCAGCAAGACCGTCGGCACGGAGGCCGGGCCCAGCAGCACCACCAGCAGCGGCACGCCCAGAAAGCCGGTATTGCCGATCACCGCGCAATGCGCCTCGATCACGGCTGCATCCAGCCGATTGCGGCGCAGGATCGCGATTGCCATGACCAACGCGTAAAGCGCGGCGCAGGCCCAGAGATAGGCCGCCGCCGCGCGCCAGTCGAGCAACTCGGCGAGACTGAGATTCGCGGCAAAGCCGAAGAGCATGGCCGAGAGCGCGAAATAAAACACGAATTTCGTGAGGTATGCCGTCGCCTCGGGCGGAAAAAAACCGCTCCGCCCTGCGCCGAAGCCCAGCAGGATCAGGCCGAAAAACGGCAGGGTCTGAAGGAATATCTCGATCATGTCGTGAACGTGTTAACAGGGCTTTCTCGGCTTCACCAGTCACGCACGCTTTTCATGTGCCTTGCGAGGCTCTATCTTGGAGCGGGCAGGGAGAAGTTATGTCAAACGCAGCCAGCGCGATCCGCCTCGGGCGGAAATATAATCAGGTCATCGACGGGGCGCGCCTCGTCTTCGTCAAGATGGGCTATGAGCGCGCCAGCATGGATGAGATCGCGCGCGAAGCGGGCGTGTCCAAGGCCACGCTTTACAGCTATTTCCCCGACAAGCGCCAATTGTTCACCGAAGTCTACCGCACCGAGATTCTGCGTCTTGCCGATCAGGCGGTGCAGTTTGAAGACGCGGATATCCCGCCCGAGATCGTGCTGCGCGAAGCGGCCGGGCTGATGGTGGCCTATCTGACCTCGGATTTCGCCTTGGCGATGTATCGCATCTGCGTGACGGAATCGCCGCGTTTCCCCGAAATCGGACGCGCCTTTTACGAGAGCGGGCCAGAGCTGGGCCGCGCGCGGCTCGGGGCCTATTTTCGTGCGGCACAGGCGCGCGGGCAACTGAACATCGAGGATTTCGACCTCGCTGCGGACCAATTCACGCAACTGTGCCAGACGACGATCTGCGACCGCATGCTCTGCGGCGTGCAGGACCGTTTCTCGCAGGCCGAGATCACCCGCATCATCGACGGGGCCGTGAGCATGTTTCTGGCCCGCTATGGCGTGCAGTCAGCACCTGAGACCCCGACAGCGTAGGGTTCGTGCTCTGCACGCAGCTTGACTCACGAGATCTCGAAAACGCCTTCGATCTCGACCGCAACGCCCAGCGGCAGCGACGGGGCCCCGACCGCAGCGCGGGCATGCCGCCCGGCCTCTCCAAAGACGGCGACCATCAGATCCGAGCAGCCATTGACGACTTTCGGCTGATCGGTGAAGTCCGGCGTGCAATTCACGAAGCCCGTGAGCTTCACGACGCTGACCACCCGCGTCAGATCCCCACCGCAAGCCGCGCGCAGCTGTGCGATCAGCGCCAAGCCGCATGCACGCGCTGCCGCCACCCCGGCCTCCAGTTCCAGATCCGCGCCGAGCTTGCCGCAAATCAGCCCCTCCGGCCCGGCGCTGATCTGACCCGAGATGAAGACCAGCGCGCCGCTTTGCACATAGGGGACATAATTCGCCGCAGGTGCAGGCGCATCGGGCAGGCTCAGGCCCAACTCGGCCAGCCGGGTTTCAATCGCATTCGTCATGTCTCTGTGTCCTTTATCGCGTCGGTGCAGTCTATGCGCGAAGCACCGCTTTCGGAAGGCCCGTTTCGCGGGCAGCGCATCCCGCTGCCCCCCTGCTTCGGATCACACGAGCCGCGAGACATCAATCGCCGCGCGCACGAAATCCGCAAACAGCGGATGCGGATCAAAAGGCTTGGATTTCAGCTCTGGATGGAACTGCACGCCTATGAACCACGGGTGATCCTCATGCTCGACGATTTCGGGCAGCTTGCCATCCGGCGACATGCCCGAGAAGCTCAGCCCCTTGCCTTCGAGCGCCTCGCGAAAGCGCGTATCGACCTCATAGCGGTGGCGGTGGCGCTCTTCGATCCGGGTGCCGCCATAGATCCCGGCCACGCGCGACCCCTCTTTCAGCGCCGCCGAATAGGCCCCGAGACGCATCGTGCCGCCCTTGTCATCGCCGAGCTTGCGCTCGACCTTGTGATTGCCCTGCACCCATTCTTTCAGGTGATAGACCACAGGCGTGAAGCGCTTCTTGCCCGCCTCGTGATCAAATTCCTCCGAGCCGGCATCGCCAATCCCGGCGAGACTGCGCGCGGCCTCGATCACGGCCATCTGCATGCCCAGACAAATCCCGAAATAGGGGATTTTCTTGGTCCGCGCGTAAGTGGCGGCGCGGATCTTGCCTTCCGTCCCACGCTCCCCAAAGCCACCGGGCACAAGGATCGCGTGGAATCGCTCCAGATGCGGGCCGGGGTCTTCGCTGTCAAACACGCCTGCATCAATCCATTCGACCTGCACCTTGACGCGATTGGCAATCCCGCCATGCACCAGCGCTTCCTTGATTGATTTATACGCATCCTCAAGCTGCACATATTTGCCCACAATGGCGATCCGCACTGTGCCTTCGGGGTTCTTCAGCCGGTCATTCACGTCTTCCCAGCGCGTCAGATTGGGGCGCGGTGCAGGGTTGATGTCGAAAGCATCGAGCACCGCCTGATCAAGCCCGGCCGCGTGATAGGCCAGCGGCGCTTCATAGATCGAGGCCAGATCATAAGCCGGGATCACCGCCTCGGGGCGCACATTGCAGAACAGGGCGATCTTCTGGCGTTCTTTCTCGGGGATCGGCTGCTCGGAGCGGCAGACCAGCACATCAGGCGCAATCCCGATGCTCTGCAATTCCTTGACCGAATGCTGCGTGGGCTTGGTCTTCAACTCGCCGGAGGCAGCGAGATAGGGCAACAGCGTCAGATGCATGAAGATGCACTGCCCGCGCGGGCGTTCATGGCTGAACTGACGGATCGCCTCGAAGAAAGGCAGCCCCTCGATATCGCCCACTGTGCCACCTATTTCGCAGAGCATGAAATCGACCTCATCCTCGCCAATCGCGAGGAAGTCCTTGATTTCATTGGTCACGTGCGGGATCACCTGAATGGTCTTGCCCAGATAATCGCCGCGCCGCTCCTTATCGAGCACATTGGAATAGATCCGCCCCGAGGACACCGAATCAGTCTTGCGCGCGGCGACGCCCGTAAATCGCTCGTAATGGCCCAGATCGAGATCAGTCTCTGCACCGTCATCGGTGACGAAAACTTCCCCATGCTCAAACGGCGACATCGTGCCGGGATCGACATTCAGATAGGGATCGAGCTTGCGCAACCGCACCGTGAAGCCGCGCGCCTGCAACAGCGCGCCGAGTGCTGCCGAGGCCAACCCCTTGCCCAGAGACGACACCACGCCACCTGTGATGAAAATATACCGTGCCATGACTGCCGGGCCCCCGTGACAATAGAAAAACAGGTCAGACATACGCGCAGCGACTCTGACCATCACGGGAGCCGAGCCATAGTCGAGATTGATGAAAACCGCAAGATAGAGGACGCGCGAAACCGCCCCCCGCTAACTATTGTAAGCGTCGTCAGTCTGCCGGAGGCGGCGCCAATGTGTCATCCGCTGCAGGTGGCGGCAACAGCCCGTCGCCCGACGGCAGGACCGGAAGCTCCGGCGCAGGCGCCGGGCTGGATGTGCCGAGCCGGTCAAGCACGGATGTCGTGGTCGATTGCTGGGCCGCAATGATCGTGAGCGTGAGCGAGGTGATGATGAAGGCCACCGCAAGCGCCCATGTCAGCTTCGCCATTGCCGTGAGCGGCGGGCGTCCTGCGCTGGGATTGCTGTCCCCCCCGCCAATGCCAAGCCCGCCCCCTTCGGAGCGCTGCAACAGCACCACGCCGATCAGCACCAGCGCAAGCAAGAGATGGACAATCAGCACGACATTCTGCATCAGGACAACCCGTCTGTAATCTTCGGGCCTACTTAGGCGCTGTGCCGCTCTGCCGCAACCCCTCATTCCGGGAGGCCATTGGCGGCACGAGGCTGCATTTCGGGTTTCACCCGGCCCGCT
>PXDM01000298.1 GCA_003565055.1 Paracoccaceae bacterium | reverse complement strand
GGCCCGTGGCCTTGATCTCGACCAGCACCTCGCCGGCACGCGGGCCTTCGAGATTGACCTCCATGATTTCAAGCGGCTTGCCCGCCTGCACCGCAACCGCTGCCTTCGTCCGCATGATCCCGTCCCCTATGCTACTGTCAAATCGTTGTTTTTCGTCGTTCCAGCCAGTGGCGCTGCTCCGCCGCGCCGATGCAACGTCATTACTCTGTCAGCGCATTCGCCCATCGACAACTCAATAAAAAGATTGAGCGACCAGGCGGGGCGCAAACTGTGCCTTCGGGCAGGTGCAGGCGGAGCAGTGTGGTCTGCGCCGTCAATTTGATCACGGTCGCGGGCACGACACAAGCGATGTCGGCTGAAAGACCGATGCGACCGCGCCGCTGAAACCTGTCCTGATGACCTATGACGAATGCGCCTGCGCCCAACGGGTCAGTAATGCCTGTTGCATCTGGCGGGCGCTGCGCGCCCATTCGACTGTCCCCTGCGGCCGGTCAACATTGCCCCCGGCCACTTGCGCGCGCCGGGCGAGATCAGCCGAGGCCACGGCAAAGGCCAGATCACGCCCGCCGGGTGCCGCGACATAGCCGCCCAGCGCCGAGACGAAAAACAGGGTGCCCGTCTTGGCCTGAACATCGACGCCGGGGCTCGCCACCGGATTATTGCGCGCGTCGCGAAGCTGGTGCTGACGCAAGAGGGGGCGCAGCGCGCCTTCCTGCCCGGCGCGGCGGAACATATTTGCCAGATCGCCCATGGAGACGCGCGAAGCCGCACCGAGACCAGAATGATCGACCAGACGTGCGCTCGACATGCCGTAGCGCACCCGCGCCCAGTCCGACATGACGGATGCCGAGGCCGCAAGGCGCGACGGGCGTCCCGACCGCGCGGTTGTGGCCATCATGCCGACGGCCTCAGCGCTGATATTGGTCGAAAAGCGCAGCAGATCGCGCAGGATATCCTGCAGCGGCTCCGACCGATGCGTCACCAGATCGCGCCCTGCGGGTGGTGTCCGCGACAGTTCCGGGGCAGGAAGCGTGATGCCGCGTGCCGCGGCCAGACTGCGAAAAACCTCGCCTGCATAGAGCTCTGGGTGGCGCACTGGAAGCCAACGCGACCCGGTCGCTCCCAAGGCGCTGCGAGCCACGGTCCAGTCATCGCGGGCAGCACTGCGTTGATAAGTGTAGAGCGGCGAGCTGCGGTCGACGACCCGCACATGGGCCATGCTCACCGCTGGGCGGTGCGAATTGGACCGCCCGTCCATCGCCACGGAATAATCACTGCCCACGCGACGCCATTCGAAATGCACGCGGTTGAAATTCAGATTGAGCCCTGAGATGGACGGATTATACCCCGCTTGCGGTGTCTGATCATTGGCGATTTCCTGAACGAAGGGCAGCGCGCCACCCCAGACGAGCAAACGCCCCGAGACTTGGCGGACGCCTGCACGGGCCAGATCGGCCGCCATTGCGGCAAGCTGATCCGTCTGCAGCGTCGGGTCGCCACCGCCTGCAAGCACCAGATCGCCGCGCAGCACGCCGTCGCTGATCGGGCCTGTCGCGACGAGACGCGTGCGGAACTGATAGGCCGCGCCAAGGGTTTCCAGCGCATAGAGCGCTGTGATCGCCTTGGCCACACTTGCCGGGGGCAGCGGTCTGTTCGCGCCCTGCCCTTCGAGCAGATTGCCCGACCCGACATCAATGACCGCATATGACACATCCCCGCCAAGACCCGCGCGCGAGACGATTCCATCGGCAGGCGGTGGGCGACGTTCCTGCGGAATGCGCGAGCGTTCCGGGGCATTGGCGCAGGCTGGCATGGCCGCAAGCGTGGATCCCGCAAGGATCAGGTTGAGAAGCCTCCGGCGACCAAATTTCATCTCGCGCATGATGTCTTGCCCTGTCGAAATCGTCACGCTTCTGCGCGTGCTGTCAGCCAAGTTATGGCCAATCTTCTCAGACATTAACACTTATATTTCGTTAATGCGTTTCGATGAAAGATCTCGCGAGCGGCGTGGTGTAGGGTCTCCGAGTTGCGGTAAGGCTCTGGTCTGATCAGAACGCAACGGGACACTTTCTCTCGCTTTTCAGCACGGTCACGTCTTGTTTTCGCGTGATTTCACAGAGCTGCACAGTGTAACGGCGCCGTTATCGCGCAGCTTCGGTCTACACGCGTTTGATAATGTCGTTGAACGCCGTGTTCACAAGCGGCCCGAGCACCTCCGCTGTGGATAACTCCTTCGTTCGCAAGGAAATCTGCACGTATTTCCCTTTGTAAGACGGGTGACCTGCCGGAAGCCTGCGCCGCCAGACGTAAACCGCCCCTCTGCGCATGGTGTGGTTGAGCCGTGCCATCTCTCGCTCCCCTGGTTCAGGTCGGCGAGCGCGAAAAGCCTGTCGCGGATCGGGGCGGCTCAAGGGGCGATGATGGCCCCCCGTGATGCACCGATGTGATGCAGTCTTGTGTCGCAGTTACCCCGAAAACAGGGGTCACTGGGAATCAGACCGCATTCCGCTTTGTATATCAAAAACTTACGAAAGACTGGCTGGGGGGGTAGGATTCGAACCTACGATACACGGTACCAAAAACCGATGCCTTACCACTTGGCTACACCCCAACGGTGAGCGAGGGTTTATCCAAGCACAGGGATGCCTGCAAGCCGATTCTTGCTTAAAATTTTGCGAATGCGGCCCGCACTGGTCCGGCGCGCCGCATTCGGCTCTCGCTCAGCCCTTGCGGGTCGGGCAAGTGTTCAGACCGATCAGCGAATAAAGCGGGCAAGTCTGCATCAGACCCGTGGCCAGAGGCACCAAACCGATGAGATAGAGCCAGCGCAGGCTCGCCTCGGCATTGAGGAAAAAGCCCAGGATCAAGGCCAGCCCCACCACGATACGCAAGATACGGTCGATCCCGCCAACATTTTTCGCCAACATGTCACTCTTCTCCTTGATGATGGTTAACGTCATCTAACCCAAGAGAGGTGGGAGATCAGTGACATGGTCACAATGCGATGCGCTTCAATTCTTCGGGATCGCGCAAACTGATACGCCCGCGTTCCGTGACGATCATCCCGCGCTGCGCCCAGCGGTCGAGTTGACGCGAGATCACCTCGCGCGCGCTCCCGATCCGGGCGGCGAGTTCGGCATGGGTCGCCTGCACCGCGCCATCCGCAGCCATATCGAGCAGGGCGCGCGCCAGTCGCGCCTCGATCCGGGCGAAGGCCACTTGCTCCAGAAGGCGTGTCAATTCGGACATGCGCGCCGAAAACGCACGGAAGACAAAGGCGCGGAATGCCTCCGAGTCGTGCATCAATTCGTGAAAGAGTGGGCGCGGCAGCATGATGAGACGACAGGGCGCGACGGTCATGGCCTCGCCCGTATAGGGATCGTCGCCCATGAGCCCCAGCGTCGTCTGGATGCAGCTCTGGCCGGGCTCGATCGCATAAAGCAGAATCTCCCGCCCCGAGGCGCCGGTCAGCGTGACATCCACGCGCCCCTCCAGGATGACCGCGAAGCCCTGCGGCCTGTCACCTGCGCGAAAGAGCACAGTTCCGGCTGGCAATGCGGTTTCGGGCAGCGCGTCGAGCCGTGCGACATGCGCGGGCGGCAAAGCGGGCAGAAGCGCCGCCGCCCAGCCCATCAGCCGCGTCCGCGGGCGGCGAGAAGCGGCAACAACGCCGAGAAATCACGCCCTGCGCCCTGCCCTGCTTCGACGAATTCCGCATAAAGCTCGGTCGCGCGCGCGCCCATCGGTGTGTCCGCATCGACCGCTTCGGCGGCTTGTTGCGACAGGCGCAGGTCCTTGAGCATCAATTCGGCCGCGAAACCGGGCTTGTAGTCGTTATCGGCAGGGCTCTGCGGCCCGACGCCCGGCGCGGGGCAATAGGCATTCATCGACCAGCTATAACCCGAGGAGGTCGAGACCACATCGAACATCCGCGCCCGGTCGAGCCCCAGCTTGTCGGCGAGCGCAAAAGCTTCGCAGGTCACGGCCATGGTCGCGCCGAGGATCATGTTATTGCAGATTTTCGCCGCCTGACCGGCCCCGGATGCCCCGCAATGGACCGCTTTCTGGCCCATCACGTCAAAGAGCGGCTGGACCGTCGCGAAGGCCGTGTCCGAGCCGCCCACCATGAAGGTCAGCGTTCCCGCGCTCGCCCCCCCGACGCCGCCCGACACGGGCGCGTCAAGTGCACCACGTCCTGCAGCGCCCGCCTGATCTGCAACCGCGCGCGCGCTTTCCACATCGACGGTCGAGCAATCGCAGAGCACGCTCCCGGTCGCCATCACCGCGATGACCTCATCTGCAACCGCGCGCAGGATCGCGCCATTAGGCAGCATGGTAATCACCACCTCTGCGCCTGTCGCGGCTTCGCCCGCTGAGGCCGCTTTGGCCACGCCGTCCGGGCAAGGCGCGGCCAGATCGAAGCCAGTCACCTGATGGCCCGCGCGCGCCAGATTGGCCGCCATCGGCCCGCCCATATTGCCGAGCCCGATAAATCCGATTTTCATGTGCACTCCTCCACCCCGTCAAATGTCAGCTCGTCATCCCCGAGCGATGCCAGTATCGCCGCGACCTCGGCCTGCGCCACAGAGCCCGGCGCGTCATGCTGCCAGCGCGGTGCCCTGTCCTTGTCGATGATCGCCGCGCGGATGCCTTCTAGGAAATCACCCTGTTCCAGCGACCGGCAGGTGCCCCGGAACTCCTGCGCCAGCGCCTGCCGGATCGTGGCGCTGCGTCCCAGACGGCGCAGCATGTCCAGCGTGCAGGCCATGGCCAGCGGCGAATTGCGCCGCAGGGTGGCGAGGGTCTTTTCCGCGAAAGGGGTTTGTTCCCCCGCGAGCCGCTCCAGGATCGCGGCCACAGTCTCGGGCGCGAAAGCATGGTCGATCAGCGCCGCCTGTGCGGCCAATTCCGGCTCCGGAGCCGTGACGCCCTGCAGCGCGCCCGGATCGCCAGAGGCGATGAGCGCCGCCTTGGCCGCGTCCCAATCCGCCTCTCGCAGAAAGAGATCGGCAAAGCCCGCATAGATCGCATCCCCCGGCCCCATCCGCGCCCCGCTCAGGCCCAGATAGGCCCCGAGTTGCCCCGGCGCGCGCGAAAGCAGCCACGAGCCGCCCACATCCGGTACCAACCCGATGCCACATTCCGGCATGGAAATCTGGCTCGTCGCCCCGACGACCCGGTGGCGCGCGTGACAGCCCAGCCCCACACCACCGCCCATCGTGAAGCCCTGCATGAAACTGACGACGGGCTTGGGATAGGCGGCGATGCGCGCATTCATCCGGTATTCATCACGCCAGAACCGGCGGGCATAGCTGTAATCGCCTGCGCGGCCTGTGGCATAGATCTGCGCGATGTCGCCCCCCGCGCAAAAGGCTTTCTCGCCCTCGGCATCAATCAGGACCAAGGCCACAGCGCTGTCGCGCGCCCATGCCTTCAGGGCTGCGTCGATCTCCAGACACATCTCATAGGTTAACGCATTGAGCGCCTTGGGGCGGGTCAGGGTGATCCGGCCTGCATGGCCTTCGCGGCGGATTGCAACATCGCTCATCCGCGTGCCGCCAGCATCTGCCGCGCCACGATCAGGCGCATGATCTCATTCGTGCCCTCAAGGATCTGATGCACACGCAGATCGCGCACCAGCTTCTCGATCCCGTAATCCGCAAGATAGCCGTAACCGCCATGCAGTTGCAGGCATTGATCCGCCACGCGACTGCCCGCCTCGGTCACGAATTTCTTGGCCATGGCGCAGTATTTCGTCGCATCGGGCGCGCCGTGATCGAGCTTCCAGGCCGCCTGGCGCAGAAACACGCGCGCCGCCTGCAACTCGATTTCCATTTCCGCGAGCCGGAATTGCAGCGCCTGAAACTGGTCGATGCTCTGCCCGAAGGCTTTGCGCTCGCCCATATAGGCCAGCGTCGCATCGAGCGCCGCCTGCGCGCCCCCGAGCGAACAGGCCGCGATATTGAGCCGCCCACCATCGAGCCCCGCCATCGCATAGCGAAATCCCGCGCCCTCTTCGCCCAAGAGCGCCCCGGCCCCGACCCGGCAGGCATCGAATTGCACCTGCCGCGTGGGCTGCGAACGCCAGCCCATCTTGTCCTCAAGCCCCCCGAAACTCAGCCCCGGCGCGCCGTCCATGACGACCAGCGCCGAGATGCCGCGCGGCCCGGCCTCCCCCGTGCGCGCCATGACGATATAGCCGTCCGAATAGCCGCCGCCCGAGATAAACGCCTTGGTCCCGTCGAGCACATAGCCCTCATTGTCGCGCGCGGCCCGCGTCTTGAGCGCAGCGGCGTCCGATCCAGATCCGGGCTCGGTGAGGCAATAGGACATGAAACACTCAAGCGATACAACCTTGGGCAGCAGTTCCGCGCGCATCTGCTCAGAGCCAAATTTGTCGATCATCGCCGCGCACATATTGTGGATCGACAGAAAGGCCGCAACCGAAGGGCAGGCCATCGACAGCGCCTCGAAAATCAGCGTCGCATCGAGCCGCGACAGACCGGCCCCGCCCGACGCTTCGCGCACATAGAGCCCGCCAAATCCAAGCTCGGCAAATTGCGCCCAGAGCGCTTTCGGGATCGTGCCCTGCGCTTCCCAATCGCGGGCATGGGGTGCAATCTGCTCCTGACCGAAATCCCGCGCCATGTCGAAAATCGCCTGAGACTCCTCACTCAGTCTGAAATCCATCGCATCCTCCCTGCGCTGCGCCCCGACCCCTAATCGGCGAATCTTTCAGCAATATTTCATCTTTGCCCAAATATCCTGCGGGGGTGAATTGGCGCTTCAGCGCCAAGAGGGGGCCGCACAGGCCCCCTTTTTCGCTCAATCCATGGCCTTGAAGTTGAAGGCAGCGCCTTCTTTGATCCCCGAGGGCCAGCGCGACGTCACGGTCTTGGTGCGCGTGTAAAAGCGAAACGCATCAGGCCCGTGCTGGTTGAGGTCACCGAAGCCCGATTTCTTCCAGCCCCCGAACGTGTGATAGGCCAGCGGCACCGGGATCGGCACATTGATGCCCACCATCCCGATATTGATCCGGCTCGCGAAATCGCGCGCCGCATCCCCGTCACGGGTGAAAATCGCTGTGCCATTGCCGTATTCGTGATCCATCGCCATGCCGATGGCCTCGTCATAGCTCTTGGCGCGCACCATCGACAGGACCGGACCGAAGATCTCCTTGCGGTAGATGTCCATATCCGTGGTCACATGGTCGAAGAAATGCGGACCGACGAAAAAGCCGTCCTCATAGCCCTGCAGGCTGAAATTGCGCCCGTCCACGACCAGTTCCGCACCCTGCTCGACGCCGCTTTCGACCAGCCGCAGGATGTTTTCCTTGGCCGCCGCCGTGACGACGGGGCCGTAATCGACATCATCGCCGCCGGTCCATGGCCCGACTTTCAGCGCTTCGATCTTGGGCACCAGCCGCTCACGCAGCGCATCCGCTGTGCCATCACCCACCGGCACCGCGACCGAAATCGCCATGCAGCGCTCGCCTGCCGCGCCGTAGCCCGCGCCGATCAGCGCGTCCGCCGCCTGATCCATATCGGCATCGGGCATGATGATCATGTGGTTTTTCGCGCCGCCGAAGCATTGCGCGCGTTTGCCAGTCTCGGCGGCGCGGTGGTAAATGTAATGCGCAATCGGGGTCGAGCCCACGAAACCCACCGCCTGAATCACCGGGTTGTCGAGGATCGCATCGACCGATTCCTTGTCGCCATTAACGACCTGCAACACCCCGTCGGGCAGCCCCGCTTCCTTGAAGATCTCGGCCAGCATCAAGGGCACCGAGGGGTCACGCTCGGAGGGCTTGAGGATCATCGCATTGCCACAAGCCAGCGCCGGGCCCATTTTCCACAGCGGAATCATGGCCGGGAAGTTGAACGGCGTAATGCCCGCGACCACGCCCAGCGGCTGGCGCATCGAATACATATCGATGCCCGGACCTGCGCTATCGGTGAACTCGCCTTTCAAGAGATGCGGCGCACCGATGCAGAATTCGATCACTTCGAGGCCCCGCTGCACATCGCCTTTCGCATCCACGAAGGTCTTGCCATGCTCGGAGGACAGCGCTTCGGCCAGCTTGTCCATATCGCGATTGATCAGCCCGACAGCCGCCATCATCACCCGCGCGCGCTTCTGCGGATTGGTCGCCCCCCAGGCCCGCTGCGCCTCGGCGGCGCGCGCCACGGCATCGTCAAGCTCGGCTTTCGACGCCAGCGGCACGCGTGCCTGCACCTCGCCCGTGGCGGGGTTGAACACATCGGCAAAGCGCCCGGATGTGCCTGCGACATGTTCGCCGTCGATCCAATGCGAAAGCTCTTTCATCCTCATCCTCCTCGTTTTGATTTGCGCCGCAAGATAGACGCGCGCCTGCGAAGTGTGAATGGCGATTCTTGCAGGGGTATTTCAGGCCGCGATCCGGCGACGGGCCAGAAAGCGCGCGCTCAGCCCGTCGAGCTTGGCGCGTTCGACCGCAAACCCCGATTGCAACCCGTGGCGCACAACGATGGGCGGCAGCACCACATGCCCAGCCGTTCAGTCAGGTTGTCAAACCCTGCGCGCGGCACGGATATGGTGCAGAAGCACCTGCCCGCGCTTCTGAATGCCGCGATCACCACGACCAGCCATGACGCGCCTGAGGGAGTAAAGAGCTTCCGCATCGCCGCCCGCGCGACGCGCGCGTTATGGCGGCTCCGGCAGGCGGCGGCCTTCTCTTTCTTCTTTGTCGAAGCGGCGGGGACGACCTATGGCTGGAAGCTGGTCAATGACACGCTGGGGCTCGGCGCGAAAGAACTGTCGCCAGAGCCGCTGGTCTTTGGTGGCGGCAACAAACTGATCCATAATGTTCTGCGCGGCATTGGCGTCGTGCAGGGCAATGGCGGCATTCTGCGCCCGGTCTGATATGGGAGCCGGTCGCGGGCTGAGCGACACGGCCTTGCGTCTGGCGGCCAAGGCGCGGCATGTAGGGCCAACGCCCTCTAGCCATGTCAGGCCCGCCCGATGCCCCGCAGTTTCGCCACGCTCGCCGCCCTGCTCGATCACGGGCATGATGATGTGATCGACGTGCGCTCGCCTGCCGAATTCGCGCTCGATCACATTCCCGGCGCGATCAATCTGCCTGCGCTGTCAGATGCCGAGCGTGCGCAGGTGGGCACGATCTACAAACAGGTGGCCCCCTTCGAGGCCCGCAAGATCGGCGCGGCGCTGGTCGCGCGCAATGTCGCGCGGCATCTCGAAACCGTGCTGCGCGATCGCGGGGGTGATTGGCAGCCGCTGGTCTATTGCTGGCGCGGCGGGCAGCGCTCGGGCTCTGTCGCGACGATCCTGAGCGCGGTCGGCTGGCGCGCGCAGACGCTTGCGGGCGGCTATCAGAGCTATCGCCGGCTTGTGCAATCGGCGCTCTACGACGTGCCGCTGGCGCATCGGCTGATCCTGCTTGATGGCTATACCGGCACCGCCAAGACCGATATCCTGCACCGGCTGGGCGCGCTCGGGCTGCAGGTGCTCGATCTTGAAGAGATGGCGCAGCATCGCGGCTCGATCCTCGGCGGGCGCGGCCATGCGCAGCCCAGCCAGAAAGCCTTTGAGACGGCCCTCGCCTGTCGTCTGGCGCAGTTCACCCCGGCGCGCCCGGTGCTGGTCGAGGCAGAGAGCAGCAAGATCGGCGCGCGCATCATCCCGCCGATGCTCTGGGAGGCGATGAAAGCAGCCCCCCGCATCACGATCAGCGCCCCACCTGCGGCCCGCGCGCGCTATCTGCGTGACGCCTATCGCGAGACGATTGCCGCGCGTGACGATCTGGCGGCGCGGCTGAACGCGCTGCGGGCGCATCGCGATGGGCGGCTGGTCGCGCATTGGCTGGACTTGCTGGCGGCGGGCGATGATCTGGCACTGGCCGAAGCGCTGATCCGTGATCATTACGACCCGAGCTACGCCAAATCCCGCGCCAATCATGGCTTCCGCACCCTCGCGCATCTGGACGCGCCGGATCTGAGCCCTGCCAGCCGCGCGGCCCTTGCAGCGCAGATTGCGGCGCTGGTCACAGGCGCAGCGTGATCCTGTCGCCTGCGGTGATCTGGCCGATCAGATGGGCGTCATGACCTTCAGCGCGCAGCGCGGCCAACGGCGCCCCTGCGGCATCCGCGTCCACCGCCGCCAACAGGCCACCGCAGGTCTGCGGGTCGAAAAGCAGGTCTTTCAGCGCGCCCTCGGACCCATCCACCGGCAGTGCGCCCGCGACGTTATCGGCGAAGATCGACGATCTGACACCGGCCTCGGCCAGCGCCAGCGCGCCGGGTAGCAAAGGCACCTTGTCCAGCACCGCACCCGTGCCGGACGCGCGGCAGATCCCCGAGAGATGGCCCGCCAGTCCGAAGCCCGTGACATCGGTCATCGCATGCGCGCCTGCGAGGATCTGCGACGCGTCACCCTGTGCGCGCAGCATCTGGGCAAATGCGGCCAGCACATCGCCGCCATCGGCCATGCCTCGCATCTCGGCGGCGAGAATCGTGCCGACGCCAAGGGGTTTCGTCAGGATCAGCGCATCGCCGGGTTGCGCCCCTGC
>PXDM01000004.1 GCA_003565055.1 Paracoccaceae bacterium | reverse complement strand
CGGATCACTTCGATCAGCTCATCCTCGGCCTGCACAGGACCGACCGCACCCACCGCGCCATGCCAGCGCGCAATCCCTTCGATCAGCGCGCGTAGCTGGCCCGCACCCTTGCCCTTGATCTCGCCTTGCTCCAACGCCAACGCTGCCCCGGCGACGAGGCTCACGTTATTGGCCCGCGCAATGCGCTGGATCTGCTGCTGGGCCTTGTCCCCTAGCCCGCGTTTGGGGGTGTTGACGATCCGCTCGAAGGCCAGATCATCGCCCGGACTGACCGCGAGGCGGAAATAGGCCAGCGCGTCGCGGATCTCCATCCGCTCATAGAAGCGCGGGCCGCCGATGACGCGATAGGGCAGGCCGATGGTCAGGAAACGGTCCTCGAAAGCGCGCATCTGATGGCTGGCGCGCACCAGAACCGCCATCTGGTCGAGGCTGAAGGGTTCCAGCCCACGCGTGCCGCGATTCAGATCCTCGATCTGCTCGCCGATCCAGCGCGCCTCTTCCTCACCATCCCAATGCCCGATGAGCCGGACTTTCTCGCCGTCGCGGGCCTCGGTCCAGAGCGTCTTTCCAAGGCGATCTTCATTACCCGCGATCACCTGGCTGGCGGCGGCCAGAATATGCGGGGTCGAGCGGTAATTCTGCTCCAGCCGCACCACATGCGCGCCGGGAAAATCGCGCTCGAACCGCAGGATATTGCCCACTTCCGCACCGCGCCAGCCATAGATCGACTGATCATCATCGCCGACGCAACAGATATTCTTATGCCCCTCAGCCAAAAGACGCAGCCACAGATACTGCGCGACATTGGTGTCCTGATATTCGTCGACGAGGATGTATCGAAAGCGTTTCTGATAGCTTTCGAGCACATCGCCATGGCTCTGAAAAATCGTCACACAATGCAGCAGCAAATCCCCGAAATCGCAGGCATTGAGGGTTTTCAGCCGCTCCTGATAGGCCGCGTAAAGCTCGGTGCCGCGATTGTTGAAGGCGCTGGCTTCTGAATTGGGCACCTGCTCGGGCCGCCAGGCGCGGTTTTTCCACTGGTCGATGATTGAGGCGAGAAGCCGCGCGGGCCAGCGTTTTTCGTCGATATTGGCCGCAGCGATCAGTTGTTTGAGCAGCCGTAGCTGATCATCGCTGTCAAGAATGGTGAAACTCGATTTCAACCCCACCAATTCGGCATGACGACGCAGCAGTTTCGCGCTGATCGAATGAAAGGTGCCGAGCCAGGGCATCCCTTCGACCGCTTCGCCGAGATACCCGCCGACGCGCAGCTTCATCTCGCGCGCGGCCTTGTTGGTGAAGGTCACCGCCAGAATGCCCGAAGGATAGGCGCGGCCCGTGTTCAACAGATGCGCGATTCGCGCGGTCAGGGCCTTGGTCTTGCCGGTCCCGGCGCCTGCGAGCATCAGCACGGGACCATCGAGCGTTTCCACGGCCTGCCGCTGCGCCGGGTTCAGCCCGTCGAGATAAGGCGCAGGACGCGCGGCCATGGCACGGGCGGAAAGCGGAAGGTCGGCGTTGAAATCTGTCATTGCGCCAGCATATCGAAGGACCGGCCCGAGGAAAAGGAGTGTTCACCCTCCGTTCGGATTTTTGTGTTCAGAATGAATAGCGCGGGGTTACATCGCGAAATCCTTGCAGGAAGCCCGCGAACAGGATGTTCACGCGTCGGTCTGCAGACAGTTGAAACGGGTTCTCTGAAAGATCAGTCAAGGACAGGCCCGCTTGCGCTGCGACGACGCTCAGTTCCGCACGTGGCACGAGCGCCATGTTCCAATCCGGGAAAGCCCGCTCCGCAGTGGCCGTGTCCGACAACTTCAGTATGCTGGAATGCCGCCCGTCCCTGCAAATCCGCGCCATCAGCGCTTCAATTGCATCATCAGGCCCCTCGACGACCTGAAAGAAGCAGGAGTCGTGAAAGGCCAGCAAGCCCGTGATCTCGTCACGCGCATTGTTGCGGCGCGACACAGCGAGCACATCTTCGAGATCGGCTGGAGTAAACTCCTTTCCCGCACTGCTGAGATAGATCAACCGCCGCACAATTGCCTCCAGATACCCCCCCAAACTGACAATACGACAGGAACCATGAAGATCGGGTAAAGCGCGGAAGGCTTGCCATGCGCAGTGCTGCATGTTCTCTTCCGACAACACACGCAGCGGAAAACAGAAATGGCCCTTGATCTGCGGTTTCCAGCCCTCGCCGACATGAAACACGTCTGCAAGCGACGCATTCCGCGATTTGTCTGGGAGTATCTCGACAGCGCTACAGGAACCGAATCGGTCAAGCCGCGCAACCGCCAAGCCTTGGATGATATTCTGTTCCGACCTGCAATTCTGCGTGGACCGATCACGCCGGATCTGACGGTTCAGCTTCTCGGGCAGAGTTATGCGCTGCCCGTAGGCATCGCACCTGTCGGCATGTCCGGGCTCTTCTGGCCGGGGGCCGAAGCTGCTCTGGCGCGCATGGCGCAAGACATGCGCCTGCCCTATTGCCTGAGCACCGTCGCCACGCGCATGCCCGAAGAAATTGGCCCCATTGCAGGCGATATGGGCTGGTTTCAGCTCTACCCACCCAGGGACCCCGAAATTCGTGCCGATATTCTGCGCCGCGCGCAGGGTGCCGGGTTTCGGGTGCTGGTGCTGACCGTTGATGTGCCTGGTCCCTCGCGACGCGAACGGCAGTTGCGCGCGCAACTCGCCATCCCGCCGAAACTCACACCGCGCATGCTTGCGCAGATCGCGCGCTGCCCGGCTTGGGCGCTTGGGACGCTGCGCCATGGCCAGCCCCGGCTGCGCCTGATGGAGAGCTATCTCAAACTCGATGGCAATGCGCCCTCGACGGCCCATGCGGGGTATTTGCTGCGCGCGGCCCCGGACTGGGACTATCTGCGGGCTCTGCGCGATCTGTGGCCCGGTCCGTTGGTGGTCAAGGGCGTGCTCGACCCCGACGATGCGCAGCCGTTGCGTGCGGCAGGTGTCGATGCGATCTGGGTGTCGAACCATGGCGGGCGACAGTTTGACGGAGCGCCGGCCTCGCTCGACGCCCTGCGACGAATTCGCGCAGTGTTGGGGCCGGAATTCCCGCTGATCGTGGATGGCGGGATCGAATCCGGGCTCGATGTGCTGCGCGCTTTTGCCTGTGGGGCGAATTTCGCGATGCTCGGACGGGGGTGGCATTATGCGCTTGGCGCGCTTGGCGAATGCGGGCCCGCGCATCTCGCGCATGTGCTGCGCGAGGATCTGATTGCCAACATGACGCAGATGGGCATTGCGACCCCGCGCGAGGCTGCCGGGCAAGTCTGGACGCTGCCCGATCCTGCAGCCGAAACCTGACGAAATCTAACAAGTCCTTTACTGCGAGACGGAAATCGGCCTAGAAATTTGACCAACAGACGCGCGAACAGACGCCACAAGGGGGGCAAAATGGCCGAATTCAAGAAAATCCTCATCGCAAATCGCGGTGAAATCGCCATTCGGATCATGCGGGCCGCCAATGAATTGGGCAAACGCACCGTGGCGGTCTTCGCCGAAGAGGACAAGCTCGGCCTGCACCGCTTCAAGGCCGATGAAGCCTACCGGATTGGCGAAGGGATGGGGCCGGTTGCGGCTTATCTGTCGATCGAGGAGATCATCCGCGTGGCCAAGGCCGCAGGCGCAGATGCGATCCATCCCGGCTACGGGCTTTTGAGCGAAAACCCCGCGCTGGTCGATGCCTGTGCGGCCAACGGGATCACCTTTATCGGCCCGAAGGCCGAGACGATGCGCGCTTTGGGCGACAAGGCCAGTGCCCGCAAAGTCGCGATTGAAGCAGGTGTGCCGGTCATCCCCGCGACCGAGGTGCTGGGCGATGACATGGACGCGATCCGCGCCATGGCTGAGGATGTCGGCTATCCGTTGATGCTCAAGGCCAGCCATGGCGGCGGCGGGCGCGGGATGCGGCCGATCATGGCGGCCGATGAGATCGAGGCGAAAGTGCGCGAGGGCCGCCGCGAGGCCGAGGCCGCCTTCGGCAATGGCGAGGGCTATCTGGAGAAGATGATCCTGCGCGCGCGCCATGTGGAAGTGCAGCTTCTGGGCGATACGCATGGCAATCTCTACCATCTCTATGAGCGCGACTGCACTGTGCAGCGGCGCAATCAGAAAGTCGTCGAGCGCGCGCCTGCCCCCTATCTGAGCGACGCCCAACGCGCCGAGGTCTGCGAGCTGGCGCTCAAGATCGGGCGCGCCGTGGTCTATCAGAACGCGGGAACGGTCGAGTTCCTGATGGATATGGACGATGAGCAGTTCTATTTCATCGAAGTCAATCCGCGCGTGCAGGTGGAGCATACTGTCACCGAAGAAGTCACCGGCATCGACATCGTCAAGGCCCAGATCCGCATCGCCGAGGGCGCGTCGCTCTCGGAGGCGACAGGCACGCCATCGCAGGGCGATGTGACGCTGACGGGTCACGCGCTGCAATGCCGGGTGACGACTGAGGATCCGCTGAACAATTTCATTCCCGATTACGGGCGGCTCACCGCCTATCGCTCCGCCACGGGCATGGGCATCCGGCTCGATGGTGGCACCGCCTATGCGGGCGGCGTCATCACGCGCTATTACGATTCGCTGCTGGTCAAGGTCACAGCCTGGGCACCCAGCCCGGATGAAGCGATCCTGCGCATGGACCGCGCGCTGCGCGAATTCCGTATCCGGGGGGTGAGCACCAATCTCGATTTCGTGATCAACCTGCTCAAACATCCGACCTTTCAGGATATGAGCTACACGACGAAATTCATCGACACGACCGAAGAGCTGTTCAACTTCACTGCGCGGCGTGACCGGGCGACCAAGATCCTGACCTATGTGGCTGATATCACTGTCAACGGCCACCCCGAGACCGCAGGCCGCGCCCTGCCGCCTGCCGGGATCAAGACGCCAGTGCCGCCGCGTACCGATGGCGGAACCCCGCCAAAGGGCACAAAGCAGATCCTCGACGAACAGGGGCCGCAGGCCGTGGCCGACTGGATGGCCGCGCAGACCCAGCTTCTTCTGACAGACACGACCATGCGCGACGCGCATCAGTCGCTTCTGGCAACCCGGATGCGCTCGATTGATATGGTGCGCATCGCGCCTGCCTATGCGCAGATGCTGCCGCAGCTTTTCTCGGTCGAGTGCTGGGGCGGCGCGACATTTGATGTGGCCTACCGTTTCTTGCAGGAATGTCCCTGGCAGCGCCTGCGTGACCTGCGCGCGCGGATGCCGAACCTGATGACGCAGATGCTGCTGCGCGCCTCAAACGGGGTCGGCTACACGAATTACCCCGATAATGTGGTGCAGGCTTTCGTGGCGCAGGCCGCAGAAACAGGCGTCGATGTGTTCCGCGTTTTCGACAGCCTCAACTGGGTCGAGAATATGCGTGTCGCCATGGATGCGGTGATCGAAGCGAACAAGGTTTGCGAAGGGACCATCTGCTATACAGGCGACATCCTGAACCCGGATCGCGCGAAATACGATCTGAAATATTATGTCGAGATGGGCCGCGCGTTGCGCGAAGCGGGAGCCCATGTTCTGGGGCTGAAGGATATGGCAGGGCTGTTGAAACCTGCCTCGGCCCGGATCCTCGTGCGCGCACTGAAAGAAGAGGTCGGCTTGCCGATCCATTTCCACACCCATGACACGGGCGGCATTGCCGGGGCAACAATCCTCGCAGCGGCAGAGTCCGGAGTGGACGCCGCCGATGTGGCAATGGACGCGTTTTCGGGCAATACCTCGCAGCCCACGCTCGGCTCCATCGTCGAGGCCCTGCGCTTTACGGATCGCGACACGGGGCTCGACATGGCCGCTATCCGCAAGATCTCCGACTATTGGGAGGAAGTGCGCCTGCATTACGCGGCGTTCGAATCCGCCCAGCAGGCCCCCTCCTCCGAAGTCTATCTCCACGAGATGCCCGGCGGGCAATTCACCAATCTCAAGGCACAGGCCCGCTCAATGGGACTAGAGGACCGCTGGCCGGAAATCGCGCGTACATATGCGGATGTGAACATGATGTTCGGCGATATCGTCAAGGTCACGCCCTCCTCCAAGGTCGTGGGCGACATGGCGCTGATGATGGTCACGCAGGGATTGACCCGCGCCGATGTCGAAAATCCCGACAAGGAGGTGAGTTTCCCCGACTCCGTGATCGACATGATGCGCGGCAATCTTGGTCAGCCTCCCGGCGGATGGCCGGAAACGATCCTGAAAAAGGTGCTCAAAGGCGATACGCCCCAGACCGAACGCCCCGGCAAGCATCTTGCTCCGGTAGACCTTGACGCCGAACGCGCAAAACTCAGCGCGGATCTTGAGGGGGTCGAGATTGATAACGAGGATCTCAACGGATATCTGATGTATCCCAAGGTCTTCATGGATTACATGAGCCGCCACCAGATTTATGGCCCCGTTCGCACCCTGCCCACCCAGACCTTTTTCTACGGGATGGAAGCGGGCGAGGAAATTTCGGTCGAGATCGACCCTGGCAAGACGCTCGAAATCCGCATGATCACAGTGGGCGAGACCACGGATGACGGCGACGCCAAGGTGTTTTTTGAGCTCAACGGCCAGCCACGCACCATCCGCGTGCCCAATCGCGCAGTGAAGGCCAAAACCGCCCAGCGCCCGAAAGCCGATGCGGCAAATGCCGACCATGTCGGCGCACCGATGCCGGGCTCGATTGCCTCGGTCGCGGTGAGTGTGGGCGCGAAGGTCAATGCGGGCGATCTGCTTCTGACCATCGAGGCGATGAAGATGGAAACCGGACTGCATGCCGAACGCGCCGCGACCGTCAAGGCCGTGCATGTCCAGCCCGGGGCCCAGATCGACGCCAAGGACCTGCTGATCGAGCTGGAGTAAACCCAGAATGTCAGGCGCCTCAAACGCTCGCCTCGCCACCCCAGCCCATGGCGGCGCTTCGGGCGTTGAAGCGGGCGGGCGGGTGGGGCGAGACGCCCGATGCGCTGCCATGGGCTGGCCCAACGCAAAAGCCCCGCCAGACCGGCGGGGCTTTCTGAACTGCAGCTTTGGCGAAGATCAGTTCTTCGCGTAGAATTCGACGACGAGGTTCGGTTCCATCTGCACAGCATAGGGCACATCACCCAGCGTCGGCGTGCGCAGGAAGGTCGCGGTCATCTTGGAATGATCAACTTCCAGATAGTCAGGCACATCCCGCTCAGCGAGCCCCACAGCTTCGAGCACGATGGCGAGCTGCTTGGATTTGTCGCGAATGGCGATCACATCACCTTCTTTCACGCGGTAGCTGGGAATGTTCACGCGCTGGCCGTTCACTGTGACATGACCATGGTTCACGAACTGACGGGCCGCAAAGACGGTCGGCACGAATTTCGCACGGTAGACCACCGCATCGAGGCGGCGCTCCAGCAGGCCGATCAGGTTCTCGCCCGTGTCGCCCTTGACGCGTTCTGCTTCAGCAAAGATGCGACGAAACTGCTTTTCGGTCAGGTCGCCGTAATGGCCCTTGAGCTTTTGCTTCGCGCGCAGCTGGGTGCCGAAATCCGACAGCTTCGTCTTGCGGCGCTGGCCGTGCTGGCCGGGGCCGTATTCGCGCTTGTTGACAGGGCTTTTCGGACGGCCCCAGATATTTTCGCCCATGCGGCGGTCGAGTTTGTACTTGGCAGACGTGCGTTTGGTCACGGCTGATCTCCTTCTCTGAGCGCCCCTTGCGGGGCTATGAAGGGCGTTGTCCTTTCCCGAGGTTGCGCCCCCGGGCGACAGGCGACCTCTTGCGAGGGCCCCCAACACCAATGAACCCGAAGCACCGAGGCACTTGGGATGCGCGGCTTATACAGCCCGCGCGCAGGGTGTCAATGCGCGATCAGGCCGCGAGCAGCGCCGCTTCGCCGATGCTCAGGCAGCGGCGCGCTGCCGGGCCGTAACGTTCGGGCTGGTCAAGCCAGTCGCCCGAGACCGCGCTCAGCGCGTGTCGGTGCTGGCGCAGGCTCTGAGCAGGCGCGAAGCCCGGATGGAAACTCTCGCTCGCCAGCCCATTGGCAAAGATGATCTGGTGACGCTCGAACAACAGATGCACATAAGTGACCCCGTGCAGCGCCAGATCAGGGGTGATGGTCCTGTAATCGACCAGATCCTGCGCGCGGGCCAGCACTTCGTCGCAACCAAAGAGATCGCGCGCCCGCGCCCCGGTCACAAGCACCCGATGCGCTGGCGAGACGCAGAGATCGTCATCCGGCAGCCCGTTTTGCAGGGCATTGCGCCGCAGCCGGATCGGGCGCAGATGACTGTGTTGCCGCAACGCGAGCCCCGAAAGCGTTGTCTGCCCGGCCCAGAGCACAGGTTGCGGGCCATTGTCGCGTGTCACCACCAAGGCTCCGGCCGTGAGTTTGCCGATGGGCACGGGACCGCCCGGCGTGGCGATCATCGCGTCAGAGGCAAAGCAGATCACATCTTGCGCGCGCGCATCGGGCATCTCGGCGCGTGGAATGTCGCAATCGACCACCCAGCAGGGCTTGCCTGCTGGTGGCAAGGCACCGTCGAAAACAACGATCCAAGCGCTGCGGCGGCGGACCAGCCGCGCAACATAGAGCGCCGCGCCATCGGTCAGCACAAAGCCATGCGCAGGTGCGATGCTGAGATCGTCAGGGCGCGCCAGTTCGGGAAGCGGGATACCACAGAGACGCTCCGCCATGGCCCGCGCGCGGGCCTGCACCGTTTGCGCGTCGGGCAGCGGAATGGCCCCACCCTGCCCTCTCGACGGCGCGTCGAGCCGGACTGCTTGGCCATGCCAGCGCCATTCGGCACCGACCCGCAACCATGTCTGGTCGAGCCCGTTCACCCCGTCAATTTCAATAGACGCCCATTCCAGCGCAAACACGCCGTTGCCCGGTGTCACCTGATCCATGCCTGCCTCTGTCTTGCCGCTTTTTCGCGCGACTTTTACCACAATCTAGCAGATGAACCTGTTTCAGGCCAGAGGGTTACAACGATACCTCTGCGCAGTGATGCGCAAGCGCCGCAGTCGCATGAACTCAGCTCAGGCCGTGCGATTGCGCGACCATGGCCGCCTGCGTGCGATTGCTGACCCCGAGACGTCGGTAGAGCGTCTTGACATGCAGCTTGATCGTCGGCTCGCTCAGCCCCATATCGCGCGCGATTTCCTTGTTCGTGCTGCCCCGGCAGAGCGCCACCAGCACTTCTTTCTCGCGCGCCGTCAGCGCTGCGGCAACACCCGGCGCGACATCGGCACCGGGTGCTTGTGGCATGTCCAGACGCGGGGCCTCGCCCTGGATGATGTAATCCACCGGGACATAGCGCTCGCCCAGCGCCATGAAACGGATCGCATTGAGCAGCGAGGTCGCAGGCATGGATTTGTGCAAGAACCCCCGGACACCCATCTGCAAAGCTGCCTCGACAATCTCTCGCGGGGCGAAGCCCGACATCAGCACGACTGGCGGGGCGTCGGGCATCTCCAGAATACGGCGCAACCCGCGCAGCGCATCCATCCCCGGCATCCCGTAATCGAGCAAGACGAGATCGAACGGGCCAGAGGTCTCCACCAGTTTCTGCGCCTCATCCGTGTCAGCGGCGGACAGGATCTCGATCCCCTCCTGCTGGCGCAGGAAGCTGCCAAGCGTATCGCGCAGCAATTCGTGATCATCGGCTATCAGGAGTCGCATCATGGCCGCCATGGCGCGGGCTCAACTGGCCCGGCGCAAAAAGGTATCGAGGATAACGGCGACCAACGCTGTTTCAGACACGGGTTTACGAAGAACAAAGGCAAATTCTTTGCCAAGGCCGCCTGCG
This sequence comes from Paracoccaceae bacterium, assembly GCA_003565055.1. Taxonomy (GTDB): domain Bacteria; phylum Pseudomonadota; class Alphaproteobacteria; order Rhodobacterales; family Rhodobacteraceae; genus Roseinatronobacter. The sequence continues at coordinate 838 of PXDM01000004.1, read as the reverse complement.
ACATTTTGACCGATATCGCCCCCTGTGACCAGTACAATCGGCAGGTCAGGCCGGATTTTCCGCATCGCGCACGCCAGATCGACCCCGCTCATTGTGCCCATTTCCATGTCGGTCACGACCAGATTCCACCCCTCTGGGTCGGCGCTGAGCGCTTCCAGAGCGTCCTCGGGGCAAATGCAACTCGCCACTTCCGCGCCTGCCGCACTCAGTGCCTGCGCCATCTGCTGCAAAATTGCGTCATCATCATCCACCAGAAGGATCGCGCGCCCCGAAAGCGCAGGCACATGGTCCGGCGGACCGCCAAGAACGCGCATTGCCACATTTGAGCCGGCAGAAGGCCAATAGACCCGCAGCACTGTCCCGCGGCCGGGATCTGTCTCCACCTGGACGGCGCCGAGGCTCGTTACCACGATATCAGCGACAATGCTCAAACCCAACCCGATCCCATCCATGCCCTTGGTGGTGAAATAGGGTGTGAACATCGCCGCCATCCGCTCGGGCGTCATGCCCTCACCCGTGTCGGCGACTTCCAGCATGGCATAGGCGTGGCCCGTCATCAGATGGCCCAGGGTCACTTCGGGCAAAATCTCGAACGGACCTTCCGATGTCACCCGGACCATGATCTGACCCGCAGCCCCCGGTCCGGTGCACAAGGCATCGCGCGCATTGAGCATAAGGTTCAGCAAGACCTGCATCACGCTGGTGGAATCGGCCCGGATCTCCACCGGGCTTTCGGGCAACTCCAAGCTGAGCTGGGCGCGGCTGTCGAGCCCCGGTCGCACCAAATCCGCCGCCTGCGCCACCTTCGCGCGCAGGTCCAGCAGCGATGGCTGCGCTG